>NZ_JBHZEJ010000018.1:0-114353 GCF_042756365.1 Streptomyces sp. NPDC059092 | reverse complement strand
CGAGTACGAACGGGACTTCTGGCAGAGCCTGGAACAAGTCCCGCAGTCCGCCTGAGCCAAGATCACCGGACTCTACGAAACTCAGTACAGCTCAGTGTAGACGTTGAGGTGCAGGCCGGGTTCGGCGGGCAGTTCCAGGGACTCGACGTCCAAGTCGAGCCGGCCCACGACCGGATGGTGCATACGCTTGCGGCCGGACCGGTGCAGCCGCACGTCCTGAGATGCCCACCGCTGCCGAAACAGCTCACTGCACGTCGACAGTTCGCCGACCAGGGCGATCAGTTCCTCGTCGTGCGGATTGCGGCCGGCTTCCATGCGTAGCTTCGCGGCCACGGCACCGGCAATTTGGTCGTAGTCGACAAAGAAATCTCTGGCCGCCTCGGGGTTTAGATAGACGAACCGCGCTGTGTTCGCGGGCCGTCGCGGGTCGGCCAGGACCGGTGAATACAGCGCGCGAGCGAGTTGATTCATGGCGAGCACGTCATAACGGCCGTTACCGATCCAGGCCGGCGCATCGGAGATCGCGTCGAGCACCTGCTGCAGCGTCGAGCGCACCGTCACGGCAAGCCTGCGCCGGCGTGGGCCGCTGGGCGCCCTGGATTGGCGCGCGAGGTGGAACAGGTGGTCGCGCTCGGCTTCGTCGAGTTGCAAGGCAGAGGCCAACGCGTCGAGCACGCCGTCGGAGGCACCGGCGAGGCTGCCGCGCTCCATGCGCACGTAGTAGTCGACCGATACCCCCGCCAGTAGCGCGACCTCCTCGCGGCGCAGACCTTTGACCCGGCGGTTGCCGCCGTAAGCGGGCAGGCCCGCCCGCTCGGGTGTGATGCGGGCGCGACGTGAGCTGAGAAACTCCCGGATCTCGGTGCGTAGATCCATCGCGGTTATCTCCTCACCGTAAGCCCGTCCCGCAGTTTAATGGATACCCGATGCGGTCGTTGCGGTACCGCCGTCCACCGGGATGATGGCGCCCGTGAGGTAGGACCCGGCCCGGCTGGCGAGAAACACGGCGGCACCCGCCATGTCGTCGTCACGGCCGAGCCGGCGCAGAGGGGCCGCCGCCGCGACCGTGTCGCCGATGGCATCGAGCGTGGACGCCATCATCTGCGACGGGAACACTCCCGGTGCTACCGCGTTCACCGTGACGTGCTGTGGGCCCAGCTCCCTGGCAAGCACTCTGGTGAGTTGATGGAGTGCCGCTTTGCTGCTGGCGTACGAGTAGTTGGGCGACGGGGCGACGTGGATGGCGGCGATGCTGCCGATGTTGATGATCCGTGCGGGATCATCGGCGGTGCCCGCCTTACGAAGTGCCGGGAGCAGCGCCTGCACCAGCCAGAACGGCGACTTGAGGTTGAGGTCGAGCACTGCATCCCATGCCTCGTCCGGGAACGTCGCCAGAGGCTCGCGCCGCATCGCTCCCGCGTTGTTGACAAGGATGTCCAGGCGTTCCGAGTCGGCCTGGACAAGATCAGCGAGGCGCTGACACTCGTCGTGCCTGGACAGGTCGGCGGGGATTGCTCGCACGTCGCCGAATTCGGACAGTAGACGCTGTGCCTCCGCGCACGTGTCCGCATTGCGTGAGCTGATGACGACGCGGGCGCCCGCCTGGAGAAGGCCACGCGCTATCATCATCCCAATGCCCCTGGTGCCGCCAGTGACAAGGGCGTACTTCCCCCTCAGATCGAAAAGTTCTGCGTGAGTGGTGAACTGGTTCTCCGCCATTGGTCTCCGTCCCTTCTCTCGTAAAAGAATGCGCCGACACGGTCGCGTATTCGGGGCTGAATTGAATGATGATGGTAAAGCTGCGATGCGTTTCCATGGAGTGCTGTCGGCGCTTTCGACTCACGCCAGGTTGACAGGCGTTTGGAACGTCGGGGAGACCCTGGTGATACAGGTACTGTGAGAGCCCCCTTGCCTGGTGCGCTGACTCACCTCAGTGATCGGAGCCGACTGCGGGTCGAGGCTGGCGCCCCCACCGCGGTAGTACGGGCAGCAGAGGGATGGGCGGCCCGCAACCTGGCGCCATACGGCAGCTCCCGGTGGCCCAGCGTGGAGTTTCACCTGCCGCCGCGGCTGCTGGCTCGTCACCTGAGCTGATGAAGGTGGATCCCGGTGGCGTTCTGGTTTGCGTCACCAGGATCAGGCCCTCACAGGTCCCATCAGGCAGCGCGGCGCGACCCACATGGGCGCGCCGTCGTGCGGGCACGACGCAGTCCGGTCGGCGTCGCGCTGCCCTGCACAAGACAGGCCGCTGACTACGGCCGCTTTCGGTTTCTCGGCGGACGCTTCCGACACCGGCACCAGGCGGGGCCTTCCTCTTCCGGGATCCAGTACGGGGCGTGGGCTCGGGTGACGGTCGAGTTGCGGCAACGGGCCGGCTGACAGGCGCCGATGAGCGGGCCAGTCCGCGCTGGTCTTCGGGGAGTTCGTCCTGGCATTCGGCCTGCGGGGCGTCGAACAGGCACTGGTTCAGCGTCCCGAAACGGATCGTGACGCGGGCCTTGCGCAGGAGACTGTCCTCGACGCGGGCGTCTCCACCGTGAGCCGCGACCGTCTTCTTGATCTGGTCGAAGGTCTCCATGATCCGTTCGGCTCCGGGTCCGAAGCCGATGGTCTGGCCGCTGGAGTGCTCGCCGTAGAGGTCCTTGATATGGCGGAACTTAGCAGCATCGACCGCGGACTGGAGGTGCTCGGCCCAGGCCGTATCGGAGGCGGCACAGCCGCGGGTGGAGCGGTTGGCCAAGGCCCGGGTGGCGACGTGCTTGAGCTGAATGCCCAGCGCGATCTCCGAGCCGGGGAACTCGCGTACTGATCCTCACCACGTTCGCCAGACCCGAGCCCGTGCTGCGACCGGCACCACCCGGAATGGACCGCCTCACCGAGCGTGAACGCGAGGTGCTCGGCCTCGTTGCCGTCGGCCTGTCCAACGATGACATCGCGAAGCCGCTCCATGTGTCGCCCTGCACCGCCAAGACGCATGTCAACCGCATCATGACTTCGGAGGCACGTACACACTTCATCGAGCCTCAGCACGTGAAGCAACATGTTGGTTCGCTGTGCCCCTGCAACTCACGCTCGTGCACATGTGGCCATGGCGCGAGATCGCTACCCTCCGGCTCAACAAGCCGTCACGGCGATCTTCCGCTGGAGGGACTGGGCTCCCAATTCCGCCCCCAGCCCATCGGTGGGCGCACCGTTGGCCTGTTGCCGCAGGACGCCCGACGGTCCGGCACCGAAAGCTTCCTGTGCTGCCCCCAATACCCTCGGCAAAGGCAGGTCCCTCTGCAACGCCGGAACCAGGATGGACGGGAACACCGCCACGCTCGCCGTCCGAAGCGGCGCCGAGTCCTTGGCCCGCCCCGCTGCCGGGTTCCGGCGGACGGCGAAGACGTACAAGCGCAGCACCAGGAAACGTCCTATGCCGGCGAGCCCGGAAGCGCTGAGGTAGACGGCCTGCTCGCTCAGCATCCCAGCCGACGGCCGCACCACCTGCAGGATGAGCATCGCGACGGTGGTCACCGTGTAGGCCGCCGCTGCCGACCCCGCTGACTGCCAGTGCTGACGCCATCCCGCACGCCGCCCGGCCCCGAAGGTGAAACGTGCGTGAAGCTCCGTGCACAGCACGGTGGAAGCAACAGTGATCAGCGCGTTCGCCACCGCCCAGGGCATCAGCTGGGCGAGCAGCGCGACGACGGCGCCGGCGGCGACCCCGACGCCGCCACCGAGCAGTACGAATCGGGCGAAGGAAGCGAGTGCTCCGGGAGGGGCCGGGCTCTGGCGTGTGTCGTCCCGTTCGGTCTCCGTCCGTGCCCCAGGTCGCTCCTCACGGTCCGTCTCCGGATACGGCGAGAGGAGCGGCTTCATGGGGGTTTCCTTCCGGACGGAGAGCTGTGAACCTCTGGGATCAACCGGGTTCAACGGTGCCGCCGCCCGCTCGCCGGAACGAGGAGGCGCACTCCCGAACTCATGGTGTAGCGGGCTACACCATGAGCGGGGTGCCCGCTCTCCCGCGCCTGGGCGGACCGGGAATTAGCTTGGTCAGCATGCGAAGAACAGTGAGGCAGGCGGCGCGAGCCACGGCGCGGTTGGCGGGAGCAGCAGCCCTTGGCTTCTTCTCGTACTTGTTCGTCACGGTGCTCCTGGCCGTGGCCGCCGGCACGATGATGCTGGTCGGTGCCGGGCTGCTGCCGGAGGCGGTCCTGCTGCTGCGCCGGCTGGCGGGGGCCAAACGACGCCAGGTGGAGCGCTGGACCGGGCGGGAGATCCCCGAGGCGTATCTGCCACTGACCGGCCCGCTCCGGACGCGGCTGCGCACGGCGGTCGGCGATCCTGGTACGCACACCGATCTGCGGTGGATGGCCGCCTACTACGCGTACGGCCTGCTGGTCGTGCTGGCTGTGCCGCTGTGGCTGGTGGGACTGCCCGTAGACGGTGTGCGGTGCGTGCTGCTGCGCCGAGAGGCCGTCATCCTGCCACTGATCAGCCGTGTCGCGGGCCTCGATGCCGGTTGGTCGACAGCGCTGCTCAAACCGTCTCCGAAGGCCCGCCTTGCCGAGCGTGTCGAGGAACTGACCGAGACCCGATCGGGCGCGATCGCCGCGCACGGCGCCGAACTGCGCCGTATCGAACGGGACCTGCACGACGGCACCCAGGCCCGGCTGGTGTCCCTGTCCATGCGGATCGGCCTGGCGAAACGCGCCTACGAGGGCGACCCGTTGGCCGCCCGCAAGCTCCTGGACGACGCGCAGGACCAGGCCGAGGAGGCACTGACGGAACTGCGTCACGTCGTACGCGGCATCCACCCGCCGATCCTCACCGACCGAGGGCTCGCCGGAGCCGTACGGGCCCTCGCCGCCAGCAGCGGCCTCGACGTCACCGTACGAGTGGAGGGTCTGGAGGACGGAGCCCGGAGCGGCGTCCGAGCCCCGGCGGCGATCGAGGCGGCCGCGTACTTCGTCGTGGCCGAAGCCCTGACGAACGCGGCCAAGCACAGCGGGACCGACCGGGCCGACGTATGGCTCGCCGGCACCCTCACCGGGCTGGTGGCCATGGTCCGCGACGAGGGTCGGGGTGGCGCCGACGAGAAGAGCGGCTCCGGACTGGTGGGCATACGCCGTCGGGTCGCCGCCCTCGACGGAACCGTCGACGTGACCAGCCCCTCGGGAGGCCCGACCGTGATCGACGTGGAACTGCCCTGCGCGTGGTGACCGGAGCCGGACCGGAACAGGCACAGCGGCGCGGGATCCCCGGAGTGCGGCCGTGGCCGTCACCGGGGGCATCGTTCTCAGCCGTGCTTCCTGGCGCGGAGAGAGGACGATGCTCTGCTCCGGCGCCCTCACCGAACACACGGCGCAGCGCCCACACCGCCCTGGCGAACACGACGTAATCCGTCTCATACAGGCCCCACAGGCCCCGCGAAAGTCCCGCTTGACGAACCCGGTGGTACGCCATCCCAGCCGTCTTGTCCGGACGCACACCATCCTTCGGATACCGGGCCCGGTCGGTCAGGATGTCCCAGCACAACGCACGACCTGCCGTCGGTGGCTCAACGTCCGTGGTTGTAGCGTCTGTTGTTGATTGACGGACTATGCTTCGACTTTTACAAGATCCCACTTCGACGTGTACGGGAGCGGATATGGTCACCAGACCTCTGGGGAACGAGGAGGCTGAGCGCGGTCGCGTGCCCCATGCGGCCAGAGGGTCTTCGGCCAGGACCGCCCCCCAAGGAATTCTCGTTCTCACGGCCGACGCCGGTAACGCCGCGGTCGTTCAGATGCTCCGCCAGGCCGGGCATCCATGGGCCCAAGGCGGGCATCAGCACGGTTCCGGGTGTGGGCATCAAGGGGAGGGATCCCGGGTCCAGCGTTCCGCACAGGGCAAGACCGTTGAGCGGGCCCCTCAGGGCGAGGAGCACGCCCGGGGGAGCGACCCCGTGGCGGACCACAGCCCGGCCGATCAGGCGGCCCTGCTCGGCGACGCCATGGCGTCACGGAGCCGCTCGCTTCCCGCACCGCTGCTCGCGGCGGCGGTGCCGTATTTCCAGAATCCGAACCTCTCCGCCGTCGAACTCCACGACAACCCGGTGGCCCAGCGGGCCACCGAGGCGCTGGGAGCCCAGGCCATGACGGTCGGCCACCACATCTTCGCTCCTCCGGCAATCGTCGGGAACATGAAGATCATGGGTCACGAGCTGAGCCATGCCAACGAGAACCTCAACGGCACCCGCGAGACCGGCAACGACAACGGCGCCGGGGTCACGGTCACCGACCCCAAGCAGCCCTCCGAACAGAAGGCGGACAAGGACGGGGTCTTCTTCAACGCCGGTGCGGCGACCGCTCCGTCCGTCGGCGTCCAGCGGGCGGCCACGCGGGACGCCGGCTCCGCGGCCGTCAACGAGGACGCGTCGATGGCGGGCGGATCCGTGCAGCGCGCGGCTCAGGCGCCGACCGTGCAGCGCATGGAGCGCCCGTCGCGGGGCCACCGGGACAACTACGAGGCCGACGCCTCCTCCTCCGGATCGGACTACGACCGGCAGGCCGACAGTTCCCCGGAGCGGGGGGGCTCGGCGTCGCAGGGAGGTGCCAGCAGCGCCGCACAGTCCTTCATGGCCGGCCCGTCGAATCCGTACCGGCTACAGGGCTACGGGCGCTTCGAGCTCGAATCGTCCTCGTCCAGCGGCGAGGAGCGCGACCAGCCCGGGCGCCCCGCCTCTCCCGCCCCTGCCCCCGTTGCTGTGCAGAGTTCGCCCATGGCGGACACGGTGTACGGCTTCGTGCACGGGCACATCACGCAAATCCTCATGGAGGGCGCCGAGGAAGAGGGGGAAGTCACCGCCGACACCCCGGCAATGGTCGAAGGGTGGGCGGCTTACGCGGCCGCGGCCGCCGCCGCCGCTGTGGACAGAACCGAGGCCGCCGACCTCGCCGAGGGCGGCGATGAACACGCGGACTTCATGTACCGCTATCCGGAGGTGTTCCGGGAGGCCTTCAGCGAACACAGCGACATCCTGTTCGGGCAGCAGGCGGATCGCCTCGCGGGGATGGTCATGAACCGGCTCCAGCGGGAACAGCGCCAGAACCGGAAGGCGGACCGGCGAGGGGTCAATCTGCCGGAGCACCCTGCCCTGAGGCCGCTGCGCGCCCTGCTCCTGCAAGAACGACTCGACAACACCAGCAAACTGAAGGTCACGCTCAAGGTGGACGCAGGTAACCTCCTTCAGGGCGACGTCGGTCACGCCTGGATCGAGATCACCGGATCGGACGGGAAGAAGGTCTCCTTCGGCTTCTATCCGGAGGGAGAGGACCTCCCGTTGCTCAACAACGTGCCGGGCGGAGTCATGTGCCCCGACCCGCATAGGGGCGTCACCCAACGGGAGTCGAAGAAGGCCAGCCTGCGGCGTATCCTCGACGGTTACCAGATTGCCTACCAAAAGGCCAACGAAGCCTACAACCTCACCCAGTACAACTGCACGAGCTTCGCGGGCCAGGTGTGGACGGCCATGACCGGCGAAAGCATCCCCCGAAACCTGCTCACCACGGCGGGTTTGATCAGCATGGTCGCTCCGAACCCCGCCGCCGCAGGCGCCGGCCTCGACAGTCTTCAGGCGCCGCGGCTGGATCGCAGGCGTGAGCGCATCCGCACCAACATGCAAGGCCCCATGCGCGGTGTCGCTCCCGGTGCCGGCGACGCGGACGAGATGGCCGACCGGATGGCCCGCGTGGGGCTCTCCCAGAGCAGCGACTCCCAGTCCTCCGAGGAGGTGGACTGACCAACGCGACGGTTGGTGCCCGGCGGGTCACCGGCGGACCCGCGGGCACCAACCTCGCCCGGCCCGGCGGGCCTGGTGCTGGGACCACGGTGGCCGCCTCCTGAACAACGCGTTCACCACGGTCGCGGTCCGCAGGGCTGGGAACGCCGCTCAGCGTTTCTCGGGGTGCCGGACAGCACGTCCCGCACGGCGCGGCCCAGCTCGCCGGCAGGAAGGTCCGCGCCTGCTGGTCATCGGCCGGGGGCAGCCACCCCTCCGCTGCCCAGCACCCGCTCTCGTGGAGCACCGGGGCCCGTCGGTCGGGGCCGTCGTGCCGCAGAGCCCGGAGGACCCACCGGGCGGC
The DNA here is from genome assembly GCF_042756365.1 of Streptomyces sp. NPDC059092. Classification (NCBI taxonomy): domain Bacteria; kingdom Bacillati; phylum Actinomycetota; class Actinomycetes; order Kitasatosporales; family Streptomycetaceae; genus Streptomyces; species Streptomyces sp. NPDC059092. The sequence goes on along the minus strand of NZ_JBHZEJ010000018.1, from coordinate 106,245 downwards.
GCCCGTACCGACCGTCTCCGTGGGCACCTCGGAGTAGTCCTGGCCGGCCACCGGACGGCACCGGCAGGGACATCAAGTGCGGCCCGGTACCACCAGCGGCCCTCTTCACCCCACCGACGGCCCTGGAGCTCCCCCTCGATCACCCGCCTGCCGGGAAGCGCGACCTCCACAGGCCACCGAACCGGCCCACGTTTCCCCGCCGCGGGACATTCGTCCGGCGTGGCGCGCCCGGTACACGCCGGGTACACCGTGCGTCGCGGTGAGTACGGGGGCCGCTCTCAGGTTCCCCGCCGGCAGGCGACCGCGCCGGAAAGTACCCGCCAGCGGTACTCCCCGCGCACGGCCACGCCCGCCGGGCAGCGGACCCTCAACCGCTCGCTCTCCCGACGTACTTCAGGTGTTCCGCCGCTGAGCTGACCTGCGGCGCACAGACGTATCGCTCCCACTCCGCATCGCCGAGGGCGCCGACGCGGGGTCATGTCGTTGTGTCCGCCGTGCCTCCCGTCTCTCGCAACGTACGCCGACGCGCCCCCAGTGGCGTGCCAGGAGGAACCACCGCGATGACATCCCTCATCTGTCAGGCGCTCGAAGAGGCGTCTCACCAGCTCTTCCCCTCGGTACGGGCGCCTTCCTGAACCGGCGTCCAGGACAGGGCGGTCAGGGCGCCGCGTTCAGCAGGTCGAGCGCGCTGTGCTGGCGTGCCGCGTCCGTCGTGTCGAGCGGGCCGTTCCAGCGCAGCCCGTACTGGCCGAGCGGATTGCGGTCACGGGCGTACGCGGCGTCTGCCTGCCTGGACAGGTAGGCCGTGTAGGGGTGGTCGGCGAGCACCGCGTTGAGCTTGCCGAGCCCGCGTACGTGCGCGCCCTTGAAGGACGGGCCGTCGGCCCCGCAGTCACCGCCCTCGCACGGGTCGCGCAGGACACCGTCGGTGTTCAGGGACGAGGAGGTGGTGGCCGCGTCGGCGATCTGCCGCGCCGTGGTGAGGAGTGCGGCGTCCTGGGTGGCCCGGTTCAGCTCCGTGAGCGCGCCGAGCAACACACCCTGGTTGTACGACCAGACGGCGGCGCCGTTGTTGCGGCAGGTGGACAGATCGATGCCGTCGTTCACCAGGCGCGAACTGTTGACCATCCCGGTCCCCTGGAACCACGACCAGCCGGCGCGGGCCCGGCCCAGATGGACGGTGTCGCCGGGGACGCGGTTGTGCAGTGCCGCGTTGAGCTGGATGTAGAGGGAGTTGGCGATGGCGTTCTTGTAGGTCTTCGCGGTGCTCCACCACACACCGCCGCCGCAGACACCGTCCCAGTAGGAGGCCATGTGATCGGCGTCCGCGCGTGCGGTGTTCAGATAGCGGCTGTCACCGGTCGCGTCGTAGGCGGCGATCCAGGCCAGCCCCCACCACCCGGTGTCGTCGATGTAGTCGTTGCGGAACTGACCTCCTTGCGCGCTCAGTTGGCGGTTGTAGGTGTTGGCGATGGCGTAGCGGTAGCTGGGCATTCCCGAGACGCGGATGTTGTCGATGACCGCGGTGAGCGCGTTGGCCGAGTTCCACCAGCCGGTGGTGTCGAAGAGCTCTGTGCCGTTGTTGTAGAACTGCATCTGTGCCGTGGCCGCGGCCGTCCTGCGGTCCCACGCGTTCCAGGTCGTACGCGCCCAGGGTGTGCAGGCGATGTCCGTACGGTCGCCGGCCTTGCCGCAGGCGCGCAGGGCGCCGACCCCGTTGGTGTTCCAGTCGTCCACGTTGTACATGAGAGTGCGCCGGCCGCGCTGTCCGGCGGGCACGACGGTGGCGCCGAGGCGGCTTCCGGAGCTCCAGGTGCGCCCGCCGTCGAAGGACCGGTCGAGCCAGATTTCGTCTCCGGGGCTGCCGTTGTCCGTCGAGGCCCAGCCCATCGCGTCCTGGTCGTCGAAGTGGAGGACGATCGAGCGGGAGAAGAGCGTGGTGGAGACGGGGGTACGGTCCTGCGGCGAGAGCGCGGGGTCGCGGGCGTCGCAGTACGTGTTGCAGATGGCCGCGGTCGGGGCGGCGGCCATCGCCGGGGCCACGGCTTGTGGGTTCAGGGCAGCGAGGAGTGCCACGGCGAGTGGCGCCACCAGATGACGCATCCGGACTGACAACGTTGTCCACATGGGCGGCTCCAGGATCGACGGGGGTGGCTGAGAGCGCTCCCGGAACGTATGGCAATGGCGTGCCCACGTCAATGCGTGCCGCGGCTCCCTCGCCCTCCGTGTCCCGGTGATGTGTGTGCCCTCCCGTTGAAGGGGGCAGGGGCTGATCGGTGCGCGTGGGGCTTCTCGTGGCCGGTGCCCCAGCCGCCGACGTGAGCCGCAGGCGGGTGGGGCGGAAGGAGGGGTGACGTTCCACGCGGATCCGGCGATCGGCCGGTTGGGCCTCGCCGGAACTCGGTGCTGGTCAGAAGGGTTCGGCGGCCCGCAGGAGGTCCTGCGGAAGGTAGGGGGATTCGACGCGGACCGCCCAGCCGCGGCGACGGGCGTGGCAGGCCAGGGCGAGGATGTCGAGGTTGACGGAGGCGTCCGGATCGTCGGCGCGGTCGGCGACCCGGTAGTAGTCGCGGTGCGCTTCGAGCGCGTCGGCCAGGGCCAGGTTGAAGCTTTCCTCGTCGCCCTCCACCAGTTGCGACAGCAGCACGGCCGGCGGCATGGCGAAGCCCCAGTCCTCGGCCGTCTCCGCCTGCTCCAACGCCCGCTGCGCGGCCGCTTCGGGATCGGTGCCCTTCAGATAGGCGTGGAGGGCTTCGCGGTACTTGCTGAAGGCGGAGGCGTCCGGGCGGGCGAAGGCTGGGCCGGTGAGGACGAGGGGGGCGAGGTCCTCACGTGCGCCGGTGATCAGGGCGAAGGCGACGGCCCGCTGCCAGTTGCCCGCGCCGATCTTCTCGCCCCGGTCGGCCGGGTAGCGGAGCGTGCGTCCGTCGACGCTCACCTCGGCCAGGGTGCCCGGCTCCGCGAGGCCGATGCGGAACAGCGCCGCCCCCATCTGGGAGGTCAGCCTGAGGGTCGCGCGCTGTGTGTCGGTGACACCGCCGGGATCCCCCGCGCGCCACTTGAAGAGGCGCTCCTGGGCACCCATGACGCTGCCGAGCCGCCAGACGGCGAGAGGCTCTCCGCCGACCGGGGTGAACGCCTCCTGGAGGGATTCCTCGTACATGGCCCTGACCCGCGCGTCCACGATCCGCTCGCAGGCCGGCCGTTCCACCACCAGCGGGCCCGCGGCGAGCGCGGCGACCGCGTCAGGCCGCCGGTTCCGGCCGAACGCCGCGACACGGGGGCCCCGCGTCGCGAAGCCGGTGACCAGCGCGTGCGGCAGGTACTCGGTGTGGACGGCGGGCGCCAGCCCAGAGTCCGGTAGGCGAACGCGGAAAGGGCGATGGGGACGAGCGGCAGAAGGGTCTTGGGGGAGCCCGCCGGGCCGTGCGCGGCGGCGTACCCGGCCAGGAGGTCGGCCAGCGCGGCGTCGAAGGCCGCCCGGTCCTCGGCGGCCAGGGCGCGCAACGTACGCAGCGCGGCGCTGTCCGGGCGGTCCAGGAGGGGCTCGCCGCTCTCCTGGGCGCGGGTACGGACGCGGTCCAGGGCCGCGTCGACGGCGGTGAGCTTGGCCCGCGCGCTCGGCGGGTACTCCTCGTCGTCGCCGGTGTCGTCCAGGGCCACGGCCATCAGTCCGGTGGCGAGTTCCCCGGCGGGCGTGCCCAGTGCGCGTGCGGCGAACTTCTCTCGGGCGAAGTGGAAGGCCTCGCCGTGAAACGTGGCCTTGTCCCTGAGGACCGTCAGGCAGAGCGCGTCGATCCACTCCCCGGGCGTGACGCTCTCCTCGGGGGCGTCCTCACCCGGGTCGTAGCTCATGCCGAAATTCACGTAGTTCAGGAAGACCTGGAAGCTGCAGTGCGGGTGGTACGCCGCGTAGGCGACGGCGCCGGCCGCGGCCTCCGAGGCGTCCTTCAGCGCGGCCCGGGCCTCCGCCGTCGCGAGGTCGGGTGTCTCGACGGAGAGCGCCCCCAGATAGTCGAGGAACTCCTCGGCGATGGACTGCCACTCGTAGGTGGCGATACGCCCTGCCTTCGACATGGACCGCACCTGGCCCCCGATGCGGTTGGTGAAGTCCTCACATGCCGCTGACACGAGGGCCCCGCCGACCTGGTGACGCTCTATCCGCACTGCCGAACTCCTTGATCGAATCTCCACGACAGCCTAGGCCCAGGGTCTGACAGTCCGGCGGCTGCCGGGCCCTCGGTCGTGGCCGGGCCACGGGGCAGGCCCCGTGACCGGGGCGTCGGCGGCGGCGGTTCGACCACCCCGACGATGCGACGGATGATGTCCGGACGGTCATGCCGCGCTGGGCGTGCCGCTGGGGGAGGCCCGGCATGCCCGGCACGCACCCGCCTTCGCCGGCCACGCCGCTGGTCCCCCTGACCACCACACCAATGGTGTCCGTCACAGCGGAACAAGCTCATACGTCAGCCCGGTCCGATCCGCTGTGCTTGGCCGCGTTCGTCAGTGCCGCGGCCACGACGAAGTACGCGGCCGACTCGATCGCCGCCGGGGCGCGGGCATCGCTCTGTGCCGCGTCCTCCAGACCCTCCACCCGTACGGGGACGTCGAGTCCCCTGCCGGCCGCGAGTGCCGGTACGGCTCCGGCGAGGCCGCGGTCGGTGAGGACCGGCGGGTGGATGCCGCGTACGACGCGCCGCGGTTCGGTCAGCGCGAGTAAACAGCACCGTGCCGTCGCAACTCGGTACGACGAGCGCGACGATGTCTTCCTCGGCACCGCGACAGCGGCGGCCCTCGTCATCTGGCTCCGCACGTGATCGCTCACTGGCCCGACTGGATCCGTTGCCTGCCCTCAGTGACGGACCAGGCAGAACGGATGCCCTGCAGGGTCCGCGTAGATACGCCGGCTCCGCCCGTCGGAACCGCCGTCCAATACCATCGCCCCCATAGCCAGCGCCTGTTCGTGGGCCCGGTCCAGGTCCGCGACGCCGAAGTCCATATGGAACTGCTGGGGGCGGGCGGGGTCCGGCCACAGGGGCGGCCGATAGTCCGATGACCGCTGGAAGGCGAGAACGAGAGCGGAGGGCGTGTGCAACGTCGCCCAGCCGTCGCCGAGCGCCCACCGCCGATCCTGCTGATTGACGGTCCCACCGATCACCGCCCGGTAGAACTCGGCGAGTCCCACCGGATCCGAGCAGTCCAGCACCACACATTGAACATCAGCGATCATGAACGGATCCTAGGCTCTGTCTGACGAATAGCGCCGTCCGCCCGTAGTGCGGGGCGTCCGGTGCACTGCGCTCGCTCCGTCTCGGCGCACTGAATTGCCCTTCGGATGCCGAGCGCGATCGCAAGGCGGAGGATCGGTACCCTCGATGGCACGGACGTACGTGGACGACTCCGACCACGCGGCGAGCGTGCGTGCCAGACGCCGCGCGCCAGACGGGATTTGTCAGACAGAGCCTAGGCGGCCATCAGCGGGCCCCAACCCTCGGTACCCGAGATCGGCCGGACAAGCCCCTGGGACGTGGCGGCGGCCCGGGGTTCCTGGTCTGCGCACTTCCGCCGCCGCGCCCCTCGTCAGGGACGAATAGGAATGTACGGGGCGTCAGTCGAGGCTCGCCCGCGCACGGATCCTGGTGCCCGGCGTGCCCGGCGGGGCTGAGAGGGCCCGGTGCCGGGGCGCGTAGCCACGCCCCGGCAGCTCCCTGCCGGGATCAGGTCGTCGTCGACGGATCGTCGGTCGACGGCTTGTCGCGGAGGGCGTTGACGACCGCGCGCTCCAGGACCGCCGACTTGTTGATCAGGGTGCCCTTCTTGCCCATGGAGGTGTCCCTGATGAGGTAGCTCCGTTCGCCCAGGTACTCCAGGGTGGTCGAGTCGAAGATCCAGGCGGTGCGCTCACCGGTCCTGGTGTTGTCGCGGGCCACGCCGATCCCGGGCCGACCGGCCGCGTCCACCGCGTCGGAGTCCACGGTCACGCCGGGGATCTTCGCCGCGGCCTTGTAGAGGGCAGCCGCGGTCCTCGGCGGCATCAGCGTCTCCCGCAGCAGCTCACCGATGGTGTCGAAGGTGTCCTGGGCCTGGTCCCGCTCCTTGGCCGGGGTGTCGCGCGAGTCCTGGTCCCGGGTGATCTCGGTGGTGAGCCGCCGGAGCAGGACGTCGGGGTCGGTGGGCAGCGAGGCCAGCCACGTGTACGTCGGCCGGTTGAGGCCCGCCGGGTAGCCGACGGCGGGCTCGCCGTCCGGGACCCCGACGGTGATCGGGAAGTACGAGCCGTCCTCGTGGATCAGGCCGACATCGATCACCGGCCCCGCCTTCTGTGACATCCAGACCTCACGCCCGCGGGGCTCGGTCAGTTTCACCGGGCCGCCGAATTCCCCCTCGTGCCCGGTCTGCAGGGTCTTGACGTACACGAACTGGTCGTCGGTGACCTTCTGTTCGTCCTTCTTCGCGGCAACCGAGGCGACCCGGTCGAGCAGCACGGCCGCGCCACGCGGGGCCGTGGCCTGGGTACCCGTTCCCGTGGCGGACGGTGCCGGAGCGCGGTCCTGGCCGGTCACGGCGAGCGTGGTCAGCAGCACCCCGCCCAGGGCCAGTCCGGCGGCGGGCAGCAGAACGGCGGGGCGCAGGAGGCGGGGTCGGGGGCGTGCGGTGGCGCGGTCGCCGTCCTGGTCGATCAGATGCATCAGGGTGTCCTTGTGGTGGAGATGACGGCCCGGGGGCAGGTCCCGTTCGGCCGGGGCCGGCAACAGCCGGGCCAGTTCCTCGTGTTCGGCCCGCTCGGGGCCGGAGGTGCGGTCGTTCATCGGGCTTCCTCCTGGACGGGCAGGGCCACGAACGCGGCCCTGCTCTCTACCTCTCCGCGGCGGGGGCGGGGTTCCCTTCCGGATCGGACCGCTTCTCCGGGACGTGCTTCCCGCGCGGACCGGGCCGGTGCCCGGCGGAGCTGCTCGTCGGTGAGCCGTCGCAGCCGGTCACGGGCGCGGGACAGCCGCGACCGTACGGTGCCCACCGGGATGCCCAGGGCCTCGGCGGCCTCGGCATAGTCCAGCCCGGCCCAGACGCAGAGGGCCAGCACCTCGCGTTCCTGGCGGCGGAGCCCGCCCAGTGCCTGCCGGACCGCGGCGAGCCGCCGTGTGTCGTCGACGCGTCCGGCCGTGGCATCCGCGATGTCCGCCACCGGTTCCGGGGCGGGGCGGCGAGCCAGGAAGGCCAGGCGCCGCCCTGTACCTCGGTTTGCGTTGCGTGCCTTGTTCGTGGCGATCCCGAGCAGCCACGGCCGCAGCGAGTCGCCCTCCGGCTCGACGGCGCGGCGGGTGCGCCAGGCGGCCAGGAAGGTTTCGGACAGAACCTCCTCGGCCGTCGACCAATCGCCCGTCAGCCGGTAGGCGTGGTTGTAGACGGCCCGCGCGTACTCCTCGTAGAGCGCGGCGAACGCCTCGCGGTCGCCCGCCCTGATTCGTGCGCGCATGCGCTCCCGATCTTCCTGTTCATCACATCTCACACCACCTACCTCTCCGGCCGGGCCGGGGAGTTCCGGTGACCCGCGCCACACCACGGGGCCGCTGATACCGGACGCGGGTCCACGGACCAGCGGTGAGACACAGCCTTCCCACCGCTGCCCCACTGCTGAGGCCGGCCGGGGACCGGGAGCAGGGACTTCCGGCGGCGCGGCACCCGTTTCGCCGGGCCCGGACCAGCCTTGGGGCAGGAAGCCCGGCATCCGCACCCACCGCGCACCGGTCCGGAACTTCCCGGCGATCCCGTCGATCACCCCACGGTGGTCCCGCCACCGGCCACCCCGCCTCGCCGTCCGGCCCGGCTTCTGCGCGAGGTCTTCATGCGAAGCGGTATCACGCATGGAGGGCCCTGGCTGTTCCGTTCGGCCTCAACTGTCATACGCGGGTGTCCTGTTCGCCCCTGTCCGGATCAACGATCAGCGGCCGAGCCTGCCCCCGTCGGCGGGCAGTGTCACGCCGTGGATGTAGTCGGCGGCCGGCGAGGCCAGGAACACCGCGGCGCCGCCGATGTGCCCCTGCGGCCCGCCGGGATGCGTACGGAGATCTGTTCGCTGCGGACGGTGCCGGCGAGAAGGGATTCGTTGAGGTCGGTGTCCATGTAGCCCGGCGATCGCGTGGACATTGAGGCCTCGCGCCGACCACTCGTCGCACCCCTTGGTGAGCTGGCCGACCGCTCCCTTCGCCGCTGTGTGGGCGGTACGTAGAGTCCGCCCTGGCAAGCGGTGAGGGACGCGATGCTCATGACCGTGCCGTGGCCCCGCTCCAGCAGGGGCGCGCCGAATCGCTGGCACAGGTCGAACACGGCTCGCAGGTTCCCGTTCAGCACCGCGTCGGATTCGTTGAGCGGGAATTCGGCCGCGGGGTGCCGGACCTGCGGGCCCGCGTTGCTGACCAGGGTGTCCACGTCGGTGGTTGCGAGCAACTCCGTTGCCCGCGTGGCGATCGCCGCCGGATCCGCGAGGTCGAGCTCCACCAGGGAAACCGGGCGGCCGAGGCCTTGTGCGTACGTCGTCAGGTCGTTGTCGAGCGGCCTGCGGGCCAGGACGACCACGTCCGTGCCGGCCGTGCGGGGAGAACGGGTTCTCCGCAGGCGCGGGGGTTCCCTTCAGGTGGGCGGAGTGGGCCGGGTGGTCGGCGCGGGACTGTGCAATATGTGCACAGGGTGTGTGCGAGGCGCTTTGGGTGAGGTTAACGTAGCCGAAACACCTTGGGCGGTCCCGCGGGCTCCTTCCACTCCGAACTGCTGCCGACCGAGGTGCGATTCAGTGGCCTGGCGCTCGCCCGCGAGAGCACGGCCGTGCTGTTCTCCGGCACCGCGCCGTTCATCGCCACCCTTTTGGGTCATGCCGGAGGGGGCAACTCACGGCTGCTCGCCGGTTACATGGCACCCTCGGGAGCCATCACCGCCATTTCGGTGCTGCCGCTGCCGGAGACCGCGCCCCGCGCGCTGCGCCGCAAGGCGATCAGGTCCGGTGCCAGTGACGACAGCACTCCGATCGACGTCGAATACGCAGAGGTGGAGAAGAAGTGTCAGATCACGAAGTCCTCTGCCTCGGGGAGGCCATGGTCCTGGTGACACCCAGACAGGGCGAGCCGCTCGCCACCGCCCGCGACGCGACCGTCTCGGTGGCGGGCGCCGAGTCGAACGTCGCGCAGTACCTCGCCGATCTGGGCCACCGGGTGGCATGGGCGAGCCGGGTGGGCCGCGACCCGCTCGGCGACAGGGTGCTCACGGCGGTCGCCCGGCCAGGGGTGGACGTGCGCTACGTCGAGCGGGATCCGGCTGCGCCGACGGCTGTCTACTTCAAGGACCCCTCCTGCGCGGACGGCACCCAGGTGCACTACTACCGGACAGGGTCCGCGGCGTCCCGACTCACCCCCGCGTACCTGGACACGCTCCCGATCGCCCGGGCGCGTCTGGTGCACCTGTCGGGAGTCACCGCCGCGCTGTCGGCCGGCTGCGCCCGCACCGCTACGGCCCTGTTCGACCGTGCACGCGAGGCCGGGGTCCTCCGCTCGTTCGACGTCAACTACCGTCCGGCGCTCTGGAGTACCTCGGACGCCTCCGCGCCGCTGCTCACCCTGGCCCGGCAGGCCGATGCCGTGTTCGTCGGGCTCGACGAGGCGGCGCGGGTCTGGGGCACCACAACCGCCGAGGACGTGCGTGACCTGATCGGCCCTTGCGTGAGCGTGGTGGTGAAGAACGCGGACGTCGGCGCCGTACTGTTCGAACCCGGCACGAGCCCGGGTACGCGACCGGGCACATTCGTCCCCGCGGAGCCGGTCGACGTGGTCGAGCCGGTCGGAGCGGGCGACGCGTTCGCGGCGGGCTACCTGTCGGCCTGGCTGCGCGACGAACCCCCGGCCGAGAGGCTGCGTCTGGGGCACCGTGTCGCCGCCTTCGCGCTCGGTTCGGTCGAGGACCACGCCGACGCCACGTCGCTGCGCCGCCCGGCACTCGGCCTGGACGGAACGGCCCGATGAGCCAGGCAGTCGAGCGAGCCATCCGAATCCTGGAGATGCTCAGCCAAGGCCCGCAGCACCCAGCCGCGATCGCGGAACGGTTCGGCGTGCACCGGACCACCGCACTGCGCCTGCTCCAGGACCTCTGCCAGGGCGGTCTCGCCCGTAAACGGGAGGACGGCACCTTCGCCGTCGGCTACCGCCTCGCCGGACTGGCGGCAGCCGCCCTCGAACAGTTCGATCTGCGTGCGAGCGCGCACCCGTTCCTCATCGAGTTGGGCCGCAAGCTCCGGCTCACGGTGCACATCGCCACCGTCGAGAACGGGCGTGTGATCTATGTCGACAAGGTCGAACCGCAGGGCACCGTACGGCTGTACTCGCAGATCGGAAAGCCGGTCGTGCTGCACAGCTCCGGTGTCGGCAAGGCGATCCTGGCGTTCATGCCCGAACACGAACGCGTTTCGCTGCTGGACGGTTACGTCTACGAGCGGTTCACCGACACCACGCTGACCACGGCCGACGCGTTCGCCGCCCGGCTGCGCGAGGCCAGGGCGCGTGGCTGGGCCGAGGACGACGGGGAGTACGAGTCGTTCGTCAACTGTGTGGCAGTCCCGGTCCGGGACGGCACCGGAACGGTACGCACGGCCATCTCGGTGACGGCGCTGAAGGCACAGACCGACCTCACCGTCCTGCACACGCATCTCCCGGCCGTCAGGCACACCGCACAGGCCATCTCTCGCACACTCGGGTGGACTCAATGAACACCGCATCCGGACAGCTGTTCCAGGACGCATTCGACACACTGCCGCTCATGGCCATCCTGCGCGGCTTCGACGCCGCACGCACGGTCGAGGTGAGCCGACGGGCCTGGGACGTCGGTATCCGACTCGTCGAAGTGCCCATACAGAACGAGACCGCCGAGGCCGCGCTGCACGCCGCGGTCGTAGCCGGCACGGAGCGCGGAGCCGTGGTGGGCGCCGGCACGGTGACCACCGTCGAGCGGGTCGAGCGAGCGGTGAAAGCGGGTGCGGGCTTCACCGTGGCTCCCGGCTTCTCCCACGAGGTCGCCGAGGCGTCACTCGCGGCGGGCCTGCCACATCTGCCGGGCGTCGCGACCGCGTCGGAGATCCAGCAGGCCGAGGCTCTCGGGCTCACCTGGCTCAAGGCGTTCCCCGCGGCCGGCCTCGGCCCCGGTTGGATCGCCTCGATGCACGGCCCGTTTCCCCAGGCGCGCTTCGTCGCGACCGGCGGCATGAACCTCACCAACACCAGGGAATTCCTCGCCGCCGGGGCCGCGGCGGTGTCACTCGGATCGGCACTGGCCGACCCCGACCAGTTCGCACAACTGTCCGAACTCATCGAGTCGATCACAGGAAAGAAGGCGGATCAATGAAGGTCGTGGCGCTGGAGACCTTCTCCGTAGCGCCCCGGTGGGAGTTCTTGGCCGTACGTACCGACGAGGGCCTCTCCGCCGACGACATCGCGGATCTCGACGCCGCCGCAGCCCGCATCGGCGTGCACGGCGACCGCGCGAGGCAGCTGCCGGGGCGCCGACGGCTCCGGCCGCTATCCAGATCCTGTACGTCTCCCGTCGTCAGCGACACCGCCGTGGTCCCGAGCCGGGGCACCGGTGCCGGCAGGGAGCCGTCCGCCCCGGCGCGCAGTGTGGCGCCCACGGCGCCGAGGTAGCCGACGGACATGGCTCCGGTGGTGGGGAGGCCGGAGTGGGTCGGCAGGTGACAGGTTCCTCGGCGAAGGATTGCAACCGCACGACCGGACGTCCCGGTTCCGGCACCGTCAGACCGACGACCCGCACGCGCGGCGTCGTCGAGGGACAGGAGACATTGCGGAATTCCTCCGCCGTCAGCCTCTGGGGAATTCGCCGCCGTCCACGACAAGAGCACTCCCGGTCGGCCGGCCCGCCCGGCCGGACACGAGGAACAGCACCGCCTGAGCGATGTTCGTCGGGCTGACCGTCGCGCCCCAGCGGCACGGGGGTGTTGTTCCGGCCCCGCGCCGGGTCCGGTCACGCCCACTGCTCCCACCGAGGTGGGGACCGCGGCCGAGGAGACGTGCACGATCGCCCCCGAACGCCGTTCCCGCATCCCCGGTGTCAGCAGCGAGTCCAGCCGCACCGACGCCAGGAAGTTCAGGCCCGGCGCGTCCTGCCACTCCTCGTCGGGGATGGCGGAGGCGCCTTGGCACGGTCGCAGCCCCACTCGCGTTGTGGACCAGGACGTTCACCCCGCCGAGCACCTCGTGCGCGGTCGCGGCGAGCGCCTCCGCTCCAGCCCGCGTCCGCACATCGGCCGACGCGGGAAGAGGTTCGAGGCGGCTGCGCCCACCACGTTGCCAGGGCCGTTCCACCAGCCTCGCCGCCCGGTACCGGCCGCTCACTCGGAGACTTCCGGGGCCATGGCGCGGCGTCGCGCCACAGCAGGGAGAACGAACCAGGCCACGCCGAACCACACGACCATTCCCGCCACGATCGGGATCGCGACCGTGTCGCCACCGGCCACCCGAAGGACGAGGAGAAGAGCCGCGGCCATGGTGCAGACGAGCAGGATGAGGCCCGCCACCATGAAACGGGACGCCCACACGACCGTCTCCGGCTTCAGACGGCGGCCCGTCAGCATCCGGTGCAGGGAGACGGGACTCACCAGCGCGCCCGTCGTGGCCGCACCGAGCGTCACGGTCACGATGTACAACGTACGGTTGCTGTCGCTCAGTTGTCCGAAACGCTGCTGGAACGCGACCGTCAGCAGGAATCCGAAGAGGATCTGCACACCCGTCTGAACAACCCGCAGTTCCTGAAGGAGCTCGCCCCACCGCCGGTCGGCGCGCTGCTCCGGGGTCTCGTCCCGGCCCGGCGCCGCACTGCCGCCTGAGGAGCCGCCGCCGGTCCCACGTGTCATTCCGAACCACCTGCCCGTCAACGAAAGCGGTGCGCCCCGCCGCGCCCGGCGGCCGTCCTCGCCCACAGCGCCCGTAGCGCCGTGTGCCCGGTGCGAGCCGCGGCCCCGCACCGGGCGCCGAACGGTACCGTGTCCAGGCCCGCGAGCGCGTCCTCGACATGGGTGTATACGGCTTCGGTCCCTCCTGCCTCCTGCACGGTGACGCCCCCGCCCCTTCTCATGGCCGGCCCGTGCTCCCGTCCGGGATGGAGAAGTATCCGGGCCCCGTCATCGAGGACCTTCCTGTGGTCCGGACAGCGGCCGGGCCTGGGGCCTGGGGTGGTCGACGGCCGGGCGTACCGACGGCGGCCGGCGTGGCGAGGGCGCTGTCGTCGAGCCGGGCCAGCAGGTCGGCCGGGGACGCGGAGACGGCTTCGGCGCCCGCTTCACGGAGTTCCTGCGGCGAGAAACCGCCGGAGAGCACGGCGAGGCAGCGGACGCCCGCCTTCACCGCCGCCTGCGCGTCCCACACCGCGTCCCCGACGAACACCGCCCGCCGGGCGGAGGCCCCGGCCCGGGCGAGTGCCCGCCCGACGAGATCCGGGGCGGGTTTGCTGGACGACACGTCGTCGGCCGTGGTCAGGGCGTGGACGGCCTCGTCGGCGTCGAGCGCGCGGATCATCACCTCGACCTCCTGACCCGAGGCCGACGACGCCGGCACCACACGCCAACCGCGCTCGGCACAGGCGCGGGAGCAGGTCGGCGGCGCCGGGCAGCGGTGGCAGCCGCGACCAGTACCGCGCGTACAGCGTGGCGTGCGCCGAGCGGATCGCCTCGTCGCCCCCATGGTCCCGCCACTCGCCCAGCAGCGCGTCGAGCAGGTGGTCACCGCCCATGCCGATGGACCGGTGGATCCGGGCCCATCACGACCTGGTGCCCGTGCTGCCGCAGCGCCTCCCGCCAGGCGACGGTGTGGAGGTGCACGGTGTCCATCACGGTGCCGTCCACGTCGAACAGCACGGCCGCGGGCCCGGCTCCGCCGCCTGGTGTATCCATCCCGGTCACGTCCTGATTCTCGATACACCACAGGTGAGCGTTGTGCCCGTGCCCACCACGACGTGGTGTCCGCAGCCGCCATGCGTGGCGCCACGGTCCTCCTTCCGCTGGCCACGCTCTACCGGAGTGACGAGCGAGCCCGGCAGGCCCTTCGGCAGGACGCCGAACGCTTCCACAACGTCCTGCGCCGTATCGACGGACGCGTCGAGTGGGCGGTGAAGGTGTACGCGCCCACCACACCCGCGCCGCCCACCACACCCGCGCCGGCCACCACACCCGCGCCGGCCACCACACCCGCGGCGCCCACAGCACCGGTGACCGGAGAAGGCCGTGACCGTCCGTCCCCGAGTGACGGCCGCGCGTATCTGGACCGTAAGCGAGGCCTTCAGAATGGGAACGCTCCTGCCCCGCGACGGATGCGACTGAACCCCGCGTTGCGCGGAGCGCTGGTCGGCCACGTCGCCTGCGTCGAGGTCGCCGCCTCACCGGGCTCGCGCCGCCTCACCGCGGCGATGCGCCGCACCAGGAGCATTCCTGGATTTGTACATCTGTTCTTAAGGCTTGTACGTTGGTACGCATGCCGCATATCGAACCGCCGTCGGCGGATCCTCCCGAGGGTGAAACGGCCAGGAAGGCGCCCGGCGGTGAGCGCCGGGCCTCAGTCGGGCCGGGTGGCGGGCGGCGGCGGACCCGTCGTCACGACCCCGACCGCAGGACGCGCATCCTGGATGCCACCCTCGACGTCATCGTGGAGCACGGAGTGGCCGGGACGACGCATCGGCACATCGCCACCCGGGCCGGCGTCCCGCTCGGGTCGATCACGTACCACTTCACCAGCTTGGCCGACCTGCAGGCGCAGGCGTTCGCCCGGCACGTCGCGCTGCGGTCAGCGGCGTTCGAGGACCTGTTCGCGGGTGTCGGGACGCACGAGCGTTTCGTCGAGATCCTGGTCGATCTCGTCCACGGAGGCCCTGCCCGGCACCGCAGCGCCGTCCTCGGCTTCGAGCTGCACCTGGCGGCGCTCCGTGACCCCGGGCTGCGGGCCCTGACGCAGGCGTGGACGGAGGACAGCCGCACCGTTCTGGCCCGCTTCACCGGCCCGGCCGACGCCGCCCGTCTGGACGCCCTGCTGGAAGGAATGATCATGCATGCGCTGCTCGCGACCGCGGCTGAATCGCGCGGGAGGACGCGGGACGCGATCGCCCGGACGCTCGGCTCTGCCGACGACCCGCCGTGGCCCTGATCGCCGGCGCGGGCCCGGCGTCATCGCGCGCTCGGATCCGGGGCCGCAGCGATGATCTCCAGGACGATACCCGCCGTCGCACCGCTGCCCTGTGAGAACGGAAACCCTGGAGACCCCCATGACCCACCACCCGCCCATGATCGAGGTCGCCCAGGCCGAACTGGACGAGCTGCGCTCACGGCTGCTGCGCACGCGCTGGCCGGCCCCGTGGCCCGTCGGCGGATGGGACGCCGGCACCGACCCCGGCGAACTGCGACGCCTCGTCACCCACTGGGCCTCCGACTACGACTGGCGTGCCCACGAAGCCGCCATCAACGCCCTGCCGTCCCACCTCGCGGACATCGACGGAACCCTCGTCCACTACCTCCGCTTCGACGGTGAACACCCTGGCGCCCTGCCGATCGTCCTGACCAACGGGTGGCCCAGCTCCTTCCTCGAACTGACCACCCTGGCCCGCCGGCTGGCCACGCCGTCGCGGTACGGGGGCGACGCCGCCGACGCGTTCACCGTCATCGTCCCCTCGCTGCCCGGATTCGCCTTCTCACCTCAGCGGCCCTCGCTCGCGGACCCACCGCAGACCCATGAGATCTGGCACCGCCTCATGCACGACGAACTCGGCTTCGAGCGGTACGCGGCGCACGGGAGCGACCTGGGGGCCGGCATCACCTCCCGGCTCGGCGAAGCCCACCCCGAGGCAGTGGTGGGCATCCACCTGATGGCGATCGCCGGCCCGGCCGCCCACGACGCGGCCGGTGTCACCCCCGAGGAGCAGGAGTACCTCGATTCCGTCGCGGGATGGTCCGCGCAAGAGGGCGGTTACCTGCACCAGCAGAGCACCCGCCCTCTCACACTGAGCTACGGGCTGGCCGACTCACCGGCCGGGCTGCTCGCCTGGATCGTCGAGAAGTACCGGGCGTGGAGCGACTGCGGGGGCGACCTGTCGTCCCGGTTCAGCGACGACTTCCTCCTCACGCAGGCGTCGCTCTACTGGTTCACCCACTCCCTCTCGACCTCCTTCCGGCCTTACTACGAATACGCCCAGGGGCTGACGAGAAGGGTCGAGCGCGTGGACGTCCCCACCGCCGTCGCCCTGTTCCCGGCCGACCTCGCGCAGCCGCCCCGGAGTTGGGCCGAGCGCACGTACCGCATCACCAGGTACACCCGCATGCCCCGTGGCGGACACTTCGCCGCCCACGAGGAACCCGGGCTCCTCGCACACGACCTCACCGCGTTCTTCCGCGCGCACCGGTGAACACCCGGACGGGGGAGGGTTCTTGAGCCTCGGTGCCAACCCGTCCTGAACTTCGGCGGGCGCCTCCACGGCGTACCGGCCGGGGCGCTGCGCGCGACTCGGCGTCCAAGCGCACCCCGTGAGGCGCAGACCGGCGGACGAGGACGACGGTGCGGCGGCAGAACTTCTCGTCCTGTTGGGCAGGCAGGGCGCGCGTGTCCATGTGCACGCTGAACGCCCTTGTCCGTCGCGGAAGTAGGGCCGGCATCCAGGAAACGTACGTACGGGGTGAGGGCGCTGTCCGGTCGCACCCTCACCCCTGGCGTTCGGCACGGCCGCGGATCCGTTCGCACCGGCGGAGCCGCGGCCCCCGAGCACGCTCGCTCAGAACGCCCACCGCGTATGGGTGTAGACCCCGTCGTCCCGGCCGAAGCCGTACGCCGTGACCGGGGCCACCGCGAACACCACCGCGTCCCCTCGCCGGAAGGCGTCCCCGATCCCGTGGAAGGTGCCCTCGGGCGAGGTGATGTGCGGCCCGTACTTCGCCTCGTACGCCGCGATCACCTCGTCCAGCACGGCCGGCGCGGCAACCCGCTCCGCCGTGCCCTCGACCACGATGTCGAGTCCTTCGGTGAGCGCGTTCCTCCCGGTGGTCAACGCGCAGTGTCCGTCATGGGCGAGGTTGCGCGCCTTCTGTTCTCCCGGGCCGGTGGAGAAGTACAGCACCCCGTTGTGCCAGGCGGCGATCACGGGGGTGACGTGCGGCCGGCCGTCGGGCCGCACCGTGGACACCCAGAAGATCTCGGCGGCTTCCATCTGCCGCTGGGCCTCGGCCCATTCGACGGCGGTGACATCCGCGGCACCCGGGCGGGGATTGAGCGCGGAGCTGTAGCGGGCGTCGAGGTCGGTCGTGGGTTGTTGTACGGGGCCGTCTGTCGGCATGGCGGATCTCCTTCCCTCTTCCCCCATGACGACCGGCCGCCCGCGCGGAAGTCATCGCACAGGCCCGTCCGTGTTTTTGCACACGGGACAACGGCGCGGTCACTGACCGGCGTCGTCGTTCCATTCCCTGGCGTGGTCGTAGGCACCCTTCTTGCCGAACTCCTCGAAGTTCATCGACGTGTTGGCCGCCGCATGGCCACCGTCGTCCTGAAGTGCGACGGGCTGCCGGGCGGGGGCCGCTGCCTGCGATGGTGCGGATGCCTGTACCGGGCCGGTCAGGGAGATGGAGCCTGCCGCGGCGAGAGCGGCCACGGTCAGGGCGCGGGCGAAGGTTTTCACAGTCGGACTCCTGGTGGGGTGTGGACGGACAGACCAGAAGTCAACTGGACCGGCCCGCCGGCACGGGCCATTGCTGCCGACGAGGGCGCGTCGCCCGGATCGGTCGCCAGGACGTCACGTCAGTTTCCTTCCTGGGTACGGAAATCGGTGACCCACCGGGACGTGGCCCTGATCCCGCCGAAAGTGTAGAAGTGCAGCTTGAGCACACCGTGGCGGTACGGGTCGTAGCTGTCGGCCAGGGCGCGGACGAAGCGGTCCGGGCCCGCGGTGCCCATCAGGTTGGTGATCGAGAATCCGTATTTCTTCGCGATGGACGCGCTCGTGCCGACGCCGAAACGCGTGGCGTACGTCATCAGCCGTTTGATTCCGGCCGGGCCGGGGACCCCGACGCGTATCGGTACGGCGATGCCCCGGGCGCGTACGGCTTCGACCCAGGTCAGGACCGGCGCGACGTCGAAGCCGAACTGGGTGATGATGTCGCCGGACAGCCCGTGTCGCGCCAGGGCCGCCGTCTTGTCCTCGATCGCCGACCAGAGCAGCGGGCCCGCGATGGCGGGGTGCCCTTCGGGGTAGCCGCTGATGCCGACGTGCCGCACGCCGTACTCCTGGAGGAGCCCGGACCGGATGAGCGCGAGGGAGTCGTCGTAGGGGCCGTGCGGTGTGGTGGGGTCGCCGCCGACGACGAAGACGTGGTCGGCGGCGCCGGCGGAGCGGAGCGCGGTGAGGAGTTCCTCCAGTTCGGAGCGGGAACGCAGGCGGCGCGCCGACAGGTGCGGGACGGGGGTGTATCCGTGCCGCCGGACGGCGCGGGCCGCGGCCGGCCGTGTGCCGGGCGCCTCGTTGCCGAGGAAGGTGACGTTGATCCGGGTGCCGGCCGGAATGAGGTCGCGGGCCTCTTCGAGCTGGGGGACGTCCTTGCCCGTCATCTCCAGGGAGAAGTCCTCCAGAAGCCGGACGACGGCCGAGGCAGAGGACGCGGAGGGGGAATCCATGGTGCTCCTTGTTCGCGCGGTCCCCCTGGGCACGGAGCGCCGCCGGGGACGAGGCATGGGCGCGCCGTCCCCGCGCGCGGCCGTCGGGCCGGCGCCGCGGGAACCGCTGTCGGGCGGGATGCCGGCACGGGGCGCTCAGGCGTCGCGCCGGTACCGCGTCCGTGCGTGGTCGTCGTAGGGCGCGGGGTGGACGGTGGCGCGGATACGGGGGAAGCCGAGGTGGGCGTCCGGGTCGGTGCCCGGCCCCGGATGGTCGCCCCACACCACCGACACCTCGGTCCCCGGCGCGGCGTACGCGTGGTCGACCAGGGCCAGGGAGAGGACCGTACCGGCCCGGTCGAGGGAGTCCGACTGGAAGGTCACGCCCGCCAGTGCGGTACCGGCCTCCACCCGGTTGCGGGCGTAGGTGTGCACGAACCCCGGCTCCTGACCGAGGGTTTGACGGAGATCCCCGGCGTCCAGGACGAGGGTGACCTTCGTACGCCGGACGCTGTCCCTGGCCGCGCGGAGGGCGTCCCGGCCGATGAAGTCGTGGTCGAAGGAGATCGCCTTGGCGTAGCCCAGTTCGTAGGGCGAGCAGTAGAAGTCCTCGATGTTCTCGGAGAAGAAGCTTCCGTGCAGCGGCTTCTGCCCCTCGACCCCGTACAGGGGCAGGGAATCGCGGTAGTCGGCCAGGTCCGGGGCCGCGTAGACGGCCGGGGTCGGTGTCGCGATCCAGCCGCTCTCCACACTGGCGGTGGGGTAGGCGAGCGCGCCGACGTGGACGAGGCCGAACCGGGCGCCGACGGTCATCAGCGTGTCCTTCACCGCCTTCGCGTGCCGCCACGGGCCGACGAACTCGAAGCCGGGCCGGCCCGCCATGCCGTGACGCAGCGCGCGGAAGCGCGTCGAGCCCAGTGACACGGGGGAGGAGTGGAAGAACTTCGTCGGCGGCACCGGACCGCCGAAGACCTCCTCCGTGAAGGCACCCGCCAACGGCCCCTGCACCTGGTAGCGGAAGAGCATCGGGTCCCTCCCGCCCCGGAACGCCGAGGAGGGGTCGGTGACGAACGTGACGTCGTACCCGCCCTGCCGGGCGTGGTAAGTGACCCAGTTCTGCGCGGCGGGGACGCCGCTGAGCGTGTACGTGTGCTCCGCGTCGCGCATCAGGATGCCGTCCGTGACGATGTTGCCGTCCGGCGCCACGGGCACGAACTGCTTGGCCTGGCCGACCGCGAACCTCTCGTAGTCGTTCGCGCTCACCGCCGCCAGCAGACGGGTGGCGTCGGGCCCCTCGACGCGCGTGTCGGACATGTGGTGGGACAGGTCCGAGAGCGCCACACCGGTGTGCCACGCGGCCTGTTCCTGCCGCCAGCCCGCGTACTCGGGCTCGATGACCTCGGGAACCCAGGGAGCGGGGTCGCGCTTCCACAGCAGCTTCACGGGCGAGCCCGCCCGGTCGATGCCGTCCTGGAGACTGGGTGCTGTCACGGGTGAGTCCCTTTCGGTTTCGCCTGCCCGCGCGGCGCGGCACAGGTGTGTTTTCCGGTCGGCCCGCCTGCCCGCCGATACGGCGGCCGGCGCGGGCCCTTCGACGTCGTCATGCGGCGGAGAGCAACAGGCCCGCCTGGAACACCCTTTTGCGCCCGTGGACCTCACCGAACACTCCGGCGGTCAGGATGAACGCGGCCATGGGAAGGACGAACGCGCTCTGCACCCAGGCCAGTTCGGATGTCGAAGCGCCCAGTGCCGCCTGGATGGCCGGCAGGCTCACGGCGACGGTGGTCACCGGCAAGTAGGCGACGAATACGCCCAGGCAGGCCATGACGAGCGTGGCCGCCCGCCGGTCGTTCGGCCCGCTCGCCGACGGTGTGACGTTCACGCGAGTACTCCCTTGCGGCGCGACGGCGCCGCGATTGATGTTCGGTCGGGTTCTCGATCGGGGTCCGGTACGACCCGCCCACGGGCCGCGGCGGCCGTGGACGGCACCGTCCCGCCGCTGAAGGCCGGCGGTACGTCCCGCCCTGTCCGCCGTACGCCCCTTCGGACGCGTATGGCGGGACGCCCCTTCGGACGTCTCCCCGGACGAACCCGCGGTCCAGCATCGGTGATCCCGCGCAGGATCAACACATCGACGGCTCACATTGAGGAGAAACCCCTACCGCGGTGCCGCCACATGGCAGACTTCACCCGTGATCGACAGTGTGGACACGCATATCCTCCGCGCCCTGCAGTGCGCGCCCCGCGCCCCGTTCCGGCTCATCGGCGATGTGAGCGGCGTGTCGGAACAGACCGCGGCCCGCCGCTATCACGCCCTGCGCCGCAGCGGTGTGATGCGTGTGGTGGGCCTGGTCGATCCCGCCGTGCGCGGAGCGGCGCAGTGGGTCGCCCGTATCCGCTGCCGTCCCGACCGGGTCGGCCCGCTCGCCGACACCCTCGCCCGGCGCCCCGACATCACCTACGCCAGCATCGCCTCCGGCGGCTCGGAGATCATCTGCATCGTCCGGGCACCGCTCGACACCCGGCGCGAGGACATGCTGCTGCGACAACTGCCCAAGTCCGCCTCCGTACTCGACGTGAGCATCGATCTGCTCATCCACCCCTTCGGCAGCGCGGACACAGCGGGCTGGACCGGCTACGGCGGACACCTCACCACCGCACAGAGACACCTGCTGACCGGCGGCGGTCCGTCGCCCGCCCCGGCCGGCCCTCTCCTGACCCCCACCGCCGAGGACGCGCCGCTCCTCGACGCCCTCGCCGAGGACGGCCGCACCACGCACACGCGGCTCGCCGAACTCACCGGCTGGTCCACGGGCCGCATCGCCCGTCGGCTGGAGTCCCTGGAGGCGTCCGGGGCCCTCTCGTACGACATCGACCTGCTGCCCGAACGCCTCGGTCATCACCTCACCGCCACCCTGTGGCTGCGCGTCGCCCCCGCCCACCTGGAGCGTGCGGGGGACGAGATCGCCCGGCACGACGAGGTCGCGTTCACCGGAGCCATCAGCGGCGACCACAACGTGATGGCCATCGTCGTCTGCCGCGACGCCGAGGACCTCTACCGCTACTTGACCACCCGCCTCGCCGCCACTCCCGGCGTGGACGCCTACGGGGTCAGCATCCGCACCCACCGCCTCAAGCAGGCCGCCTCCCTCATCTCCCACGGCCGTCTCGTCCCTTCCGGGAACGGGCCCGCGTAGCCGCGACTCGCTCCACCGCCCCGGTGTCGCGGAGGCGACGGCGTGGCTCCGTCCTCGCCGTGCGGATCCTCAGGCGTCCCGCGGGTACCAGCGCAGTTCCACGGTGTTGCCGTCCGGGTCCCGCACGTAGACGGAGACCGCGGTGCCCCGGGCGCCGAAGCGCTCACCGGGTCCGTCCAGCACCGTGAAGACGCCGGAGTCGATGACCTGCTGCCAGTCGAGCGGCTCCACCACCAGGCAGATGTGGTCGACGTTGGCGCTCTCCGACCGCCCGCCGGGCGCCTCGACGAGGTCGATGACGGTGGTGGGGCTCACCCGTACGGACGGGAAGGGGGCCTGGCCGGCCCGCCACCGCTCCACCCGCACCGGTTCCAGCCCCAGCGGGCCGGTGTAGAAGGCGAGCGAGCGCTCGATGTCGGCGACGTTCAGGACGAGGTGGTCGAAGGCGATCACGCGCACGGGGGTCTCCGAGGAGTCGGGGCGCCGGGGCGCCGGTGGTGGTACGACGGGGACGGCGGCCCCGGGCCCTGCCCGTCCGGGGCGGTGGCAGGCCGTCGCCGACCGCCGCTCACTGCCGTGGTCCGTCGCCGGCCGCCGTGGTCCGCCGTCGGCTTCAGCATCGTCGAAGGCGCGTCCATCGGTCCAACGGCAGCGCCGCCCGCGCACAGTCGGACGAGGCGTTCGCGGCGGCCGGTCTGCGCCGCGAGGTCGCCTTCGAGGTGTCCCGCGTCGAACTCGTGGCCCGGATGGTCCGCCACGACTGGGCGTCGCCCTGCTGCCCGCGACGTGCTCCGCCGGACTGCCCGGCCTGCGGAGCGTGCCGGTCTCCAACGGCCGGTACGGGTGGAGCGCCTTGTCCGGAGCCGGTTCACCCCGTCCCCCGCGGCCTCCGCCTTCCTCGCGCTGCTGGGCATCGGCACGCCGCCCTGGAACGTGGACCCCGTCCCCCGCGGAGCCGGCGAACCGTCCGCCACGTCGCGGAGCCCGCGTCCGCTCATCTCCCCATCGAGCGGGCCATCGCGGTCAGGGCATCGCCGCGCGGCATGGCGAGCAATGTGCCGAAGAGGTCGCGGTAATGCGCGCTGGGGATGTACGTGGGGCCGTCGCGCAGGTGCTCCAGCGCCGCGTGGGCGACATCGTACGGTGACATCAGGTCCTGAAGGGTGGTGGGATCGATGCCCTGGAGGCGCGGTGCCTCGGTGTCGGTCGCGCCGGGGCAGAGGGTCAGCACGTCCACACCAGCCGGGGCGAGTTCGGCCCACAGCGCCTCACCGAGGGCGTTCACGTAGGCCTTGGTGGCTGAGTAGCCGGCCGAGTACGGGCACCCCATCAGTCCTTCGACCGAGCTGGTGAAGAGGATGCCACCGCGACCGCGTCGCCTCAGCCGAGGAGCGAGGCCGTGCGCGAGCTGGGTCGGCGCCTGGCAGTTGACCATGAGCATCGAGGAGAGGGCTTCGGCGTCGCCCTCCCCGAACGTCCCCTTCACTCCGAAGCCGGCGTTGCTCACCAGCAGGCCGACATCCAGGGACGCCACCGCGTCCAGGATCTCCCCCGTCGCGGAGGGGTCCGCCAGATCGGCCGGCAGCACCGAGGCCGAGACGCCATGGGTGTCCCGCAGTTCCTCGGCGAGCACGCGCAGCCGGTCGTGGCGGCGGGCGACGAGCACGACGTCGAGTCCGCGGCCGGCCAGTTGAGTGGCGAACGAACGGCCTATCCCCGAGGACGCCCCGGTGACGACCGCCACCGGCCCGTACCGCTCCGCGAAATCACCCATGCCGCGTACTCCGTTTCCTCGCCTCACGGCCGATCGGCCGTGACCCGTGATGGAGAGGCCACCACCTCGACGTCGGCACAGTGAATCCCGGCCTCCGGATCTAAGTCAAGCGAGTGATTTACGAACGGTCGGCGGGGTGCCCGGATACGTCGC
This sequence comes from Streptomyces sp. NPDC059092, assembly GCF_042756365.1. Classification (NCBI taxonomy): domain Bacteria; kingdom Bacillati; phylum Actinomycetota; class Actinomycetes; order Kitasatosporales; family Streptomycetaceae; genus Streptomyces; species Streptomyces sp. NPDC059092. Next base: position 82,459 of record NZ_JBHZEJ010000018.1, on the reverse strand, counting down.
GAGCCGGAAGATCCGGCCCCCGGACCGGTACCGGGGCACGGCCGGAGGCCGGATCAGGGCGCGGCGCCCTCGGTGCTCTCCCGCAGGACGAGACGGTGCGCCACGACACGGTCCTGGGGGGACAGCGGGGCGGGCGCCGACGCGTCCGCCCGGTCCTGCGGCAGGTTCGCCTCGGCGATGCGGTGGCGCAGCAGTTGTACGGCGGCCTTCGCCACCGCTCCCTTGTCGGGGGCCACGGTGCTCAGCGTCGGTACGCTGTACCGCCCGCCCTCCACGTCGTCGAAGCCCATCACGGCGATGTCCTCGGGTACCCGTACGCCGTGTTCGTGCAGTGCGCGCAACGCCCCCAGGGCGAGCTGGTCGTTGAGGCACAGCAGCGCGTCGGGGCGGGTGCCGCCGCCGAGGGCCCGGGTCACCGCGGCGGCCCCGTCGGGCATCCGGAACGCCTCCACGGGCAGCAGCGCCGCCGCGTCGTAGGCGATGCCCGCGGCCGACAGGGCCGCCCGGTAGCCCCGGGTGCGCGCCTCGGCGGTTCCCAGTCCAGGCTCGTCCCGGCCGCCGATGACCAGGATGGCGCGGTGCCCGCGGGCGATCAGGTGCTCGGTGGCTTCGCGCGCGGCCTGTTCGTTGTCGATCGCCACATGGTCCGCCCCCTCCTCCAGCAGCTCGCCCAGCAGGACCGTCGGCGGCGCCCCGGCGTTGTCGCGCAGGTCGTCCGAGGTGAGGGCGAGCGGACTGAGGATGATGCCGTCGACGAAGTCGGAGCCGAACCCCGACAGCGCCGCCAGTTCGTGCCGGCGGTCCCCGCCGGACTGGTGGACCAGCACGGTCAGCGAGCACTCCTCGGCCGCGCGGATGACGTGCCGGGCGAGTTCGGCGAAGTACGGGACGTCCAGTTCCGGTACGACCAGGGCGATGACACCGCTGCGCCCGGTGCGCAGATGGCGGCCCGCCAGGTTCACCCGGTAGCCGAGGTGGTCGATGGCCTCACGGACCACGCGCCGGGTCCGGTCGGACACGTGGACGTAGTCGTTGATCACGTTCGAGACGGTCTTCTCCGACACGCCCGCGTGTCGTGCGACGTCCTTGATCCTGGGTCGTGCCACCGCCATCTCCCCCTGCCGCTCGCGCACGGCCGAGTCTATGCCGTGGCGGGACGTGATCGTCCCGGCGGCATCCGCTGCTGCCTGGCCTTCCTGTCGTGCGCAAGCCCGTACAGCAAGCAGTGTCGCACCTCTTTACAGTCGTTGTACATCGATGTAAAAACATGGCATCGCGCCGGTCGCCGGAGCGGTGCCCACCCGTTGCAGCGGTGGGCCGCCACCGGTTGCCCTTGCCGGTGGCCGCCGTCAACCGGCATGGTCGACCGGCCGTCGAAAGGTCCGTGATGAGTTCTTCTCCACCTGCCCCCGGGCCGCGGCCCGCGTTCACGCCTCCGCCGACGGCGGGCGTGAGCCGCCGCGGGGTGCTGCGCTACGGCATGGCCGGGGCCGGCGCCGCGCTGCTCGCCTCCGGCACGCTGGCCGGCTGTGCCGCGCCGGCCGCGTCCTCCGATGCCTCGGCCCTCAAGGTCTGGGACCTCTTCCAGGGCGGTGACGGCATCCTGATGAACGACATGATCAAGGCCGTCTCCACCGCACGCGACGGCTTCGCCGTCGACCGCACCATCCTGGACTGGGGCCCGTCCTACTACACCAAGCTCGCCATGTCGGCCGCCGGAGGCCGGGCGTCCGACGTGGCCGTCCTCCACCTCTCCCGGCTGGCCGGATACGCCCCCGGTGGCCTGCTGGACGCCTTCGACCTCGATCTGCTCGCCGAATTCGGCTGCGGCGAGGCCGACTTCACCCCGGCCGTCTGGAAGCGGACGCAGTACGAGGGGACGGTGTACGCGATCCCGCTGGACGTCCACCCCTTCATCGTCTTCTACGACCGGGACGCCGCGGACAAGGCGGGCCTCCTCGACCCCTCGGGCGAACTCGCCCCGATGGGCTCCCCCGAGGCCCTGCTGGACGCGGGGAAGGCCCTCGCGAAGGCCACCGGCGGCTCGGGCATCCTCTTCGGCCATGTCACCGACACCGCGCAGTGCTGGCGGCAGTTCGCCGCCTTCTACGCCCAGACGGGCGCGGAGTTCAACCTGCCCGAGGGCGGCCCGGCCGAGATCGACGTGGACGCCGCCGTCCGGGTCGTGACGTTCATGCAGCGGCTCTTCGACGGCAGGACCAATCCCAACAACCTCGACTACTACGGTGCGATGGCCGCGTTCCTGGACGGCCGCGGCGGTATGGTCATGCTCGGCGAGTGGGAGCTGCCGGCCCTGCGCAAGTCGGACATCCGCCTGGGGGCCGCACCCTTCCCGCAGGTCTTCGAACACCCCGCGGTCTACACCGACTCCCACAGCTTCGTCCTGCCGCATCAGGCCGACCCCGACCCCGCGCGGCGGCGCGAGGCACACCGGTACGTCGCGCAGATGCTCAAGCAGAGCCTCACCTGGGCGAGCGCCGGGCACATCCCCGCGTACCAGCCCGTACTGGCCCGTCCCGAGTACGCGAAGCTGCGCCCCCAGTCGTCCTACGCGGAGGCGGGCAAGGTGGCGGTGCTCGACCCGCCGAACTGGTTCGCGGGGGCGGCCTCGAACTTCCAGAACCGCATGTGCCAGCCGCTCCAGGCGGCGCTGCTCGGTAACACCTCGGCCGAGAAGGCGGTGCGGCAGATGGTCCGCGAGGCGGACGCGCTGCTTCAGCAGCCCAACCCGGTGGCCTGACCGGAGCACAAGGAGCTACTGACGTGACAACCACCGTACCCACCGGTACCGACGTGCCCACCGGCACGCCACCGCCCACCACCCCCGGCCGCCGGCTCCCCTTCCGGAGCAAGAACACCGCCGGCCGGAGCGACGGCCTGCTCTTCGTCCTGCCCTTCCTGGTGCTCTTCGCGGTCTTCCTGGTCTGGCCCGTCGGCCACGGCGTCTGGATGAGCTTCACCGACAGCTCGCTCGCGCTGCGTGACACCGCCTTCGTCGGGTTCGCCAACTACGCCGAGGCGTTCGGCGACCCGGACGTCTGGAGCAGCCTGGGCAACACGCTCGTCTTCACCCTCATCTCGTGCGTTCCCCTGGTGCTCGTCGCACTCGCGATGGCGCTGCTGGTACACAGCGGCCTGGCCGGCCAGTGGGCGTGGCGCCTGGCGTTCTTCGCGCCCTACCTGCTGCCCGTCACCGTGGTGACCCTCATCTGGGCGTGGCTGTACCAGCCGGACATCGGCTTCGGGAACCAACTGCTCGGCACGCTCGGCATGGAGCCCGTCGGCTGGCTCTCCGACGAGTCGGTCGCCATGTGGTCCATCGCCGCCCTCACCGTCTGGTGGACGGTCGGCTTCAACTTCCTGCTCTACCTGGCAGCGCTCCAGGCCCTGCCGGAGACCCTCGACGAGGCCGCCGCGCTCGACGGCGCGGGCGCCTGGCGGCGGCTGTGGTCCGTCACCCTGCCGCAACTGCGCAGGACCACGGCGCTGGTGGCCATGCTCCAGGTCCTGGCCTCGCTCAAGGTCTTCGACCAGATCTACATCCTCACCAAGGGCGGCCCGAACGGCACCACCCGTCCCATCCTGGAGTACGTCTACGACGTCGGGTTCACCGGCTACCGGCTGGGCTACGCCTCGGCCATCTCCTACATCTTCTTCGCGCTGGTGATCGTCATCTCCGTCGCGCAGCTCCGCTTCTTCCGCCAGGAGGACTGACCGTGTCCGCTACCGCAACTCCTGTGCGCCCGCGGCGCCGCACCCCCCGCGAGGCCGGCGGCTCGCCGATGCTCCTCGGCCCGGGGCGGCTGCCGCGCGTACTGGCCGGAACCGCGCTGGCCGTCCTGGCGACCGTCTGGCTGCTGCCGCTGGTCTGGGCGGTCGCCACCTCGCTCCAGAGCGAGCAGGACGTGTCGAAGCCGGGCCTGTCCCCGCTCAAGGGCGCCTTCACGCTGGAGTCGTACCAGCAGATCCTGGACCGCGGGAACGTACTGACCTGGGCCTTCAACAGTTTTCTGGTGGCCGGCCTGGTCACGCTGATCACCGTGGTGGTCTCCACGCTCGCCGCCTACGGCTTCGCACGCGGTACGTTCCGGGGCCGCCGGGTCCTCCTGGCCGTCACCGTCGCCGCGATCATGGTGCCGCCGCAGTTGCTCGTCGTCCCGCTCTTCGAGCAGATGCTCCTGTTCAACCTGGTGGACACGTACGCGGCGGTCATCCTGCCCCAAGTGGTCGCTCCGATGATGGTGTTCATCCTCAAGCGGTTCTTCGAGGGCCTGCCCCGGGACCTGGAGGACGCGGCCCGGATCGACGGCGCGTCCGAAGGCAGGGTCTTCCTGTCGATCGTCCTGCCGCTGTCCCGGCCCATCGTGGCCGCCGTCTCGATCTTCGTGTTCATCGGTGCCTGGAACAACTTCATGTGGCCGTTCATCGTCACCAACGACCCCGGCCTCATGACCCTTCCGGTGGGCCTGGCCACCGTCAAGGACTCCTTCGGTATCCTGTACGCGCAGTCCATGGCGTCCGCGCTGCTCGCCTCGCTGCCGCTGATCGTCATGTTCCTGCTCTTCCAGCGCCGCATCATCAAGTCGGTGGCCACCACGGGTCTCGGCGGCACCTGACCCGGCCGCTCACCCGTGCTCCCGGCCTCCGGGCCGGGACCGCGGGCCTTTCGCCGCCCTCGCGTTCCTCGTCCCACGATCGGCCCGCGGGTCAGTCCGCCGATCCGTCCGCCGATCCGTCCGCCGATCCGTCCGCAGATGGGTCCGCAGATGGGTCCGCGACGTATTTACATCGATGTACATTGTGGGTTCGGTGACCGCACCGCGCCCGCCCACACACCGACTGGAGCATGTGTGCCCACTCCCTCCGTACCGCGCCCGGAGTACCCGCGGCCGCAGTTCGTCCGCGACGACTGGCTCAACCTCAACGGCACCTGGCAGTTCGAGACCGACCGAGGGGACAGCGGCCTGGAGCGAGGCCTGCTGGACCGCGCCCTGACCGGCGAGATCCTTGTCCCCTTCCCGCCCGAGTCGGAGCTGTCCGGCATCGGCGACACCGATTTCCTGGAGGCCGTGTGGTACCGGCGGGTGCTCACCCTGCCGTCCGCATGGGCCGGACGCCGGGTGCTGCTGCACTTCGGCGCCGTCGACCACGACACCACCGTGTGGGCCAACGGCACCGAAGTGGCCCGCCACCGGGGCGGGTTCACCCCGTTCACCGCCGACCTCGGTGACCTCGCGGGCTCCGGCGAGGTCACTCTCACCGTCCGCGCCCGCGACGCGCGGTCCGGCCCGCAGGCCCGGGGCAAGCAGGCCGTGCAGTACGCCAACCACGACTGCAACTACACCCGGGTCACCGGCATCTGGCAGACCGTGTGGCTGGAGCCCGTACCCGACGTCCACCTGAGGCGTCCGCGCATCACGCCCGATCTGGCGGGATCGGCGTTCCACCTGGAACTGCCGCTCTCCGGCAACCGTCCCGGCCACCGGGTGCGCGCCGTCCTCACCGACTCCGACGGCGAGGTCTGCCGCGCGGAGGCGCGCGCCGACCTCGACCTGGCACCGCGCCTGTACCTCCCGGTACCCGAGGAGCGGCTCCGCGTGTGGGGCCCGGAGGATCCGCACCTGTACGACCTGCGGATCGAACTCCTCGACCCGGCGGACGAGGTGATCGACAGCGCGGAGAGCTACGCGGGCCTGCGGGCGGTGGGGATCCGGGGCAAGGCCGTCACGCTCAACGGGCGGCCCGTCTTCCAGCGGCTCGTGCTCGACCAGGGCTGGTACCCGGACGGCCTGATGACCGCACCGACCGACGCGGCGCTGGTCCAGGACATCGAGATCGCGATGGAGGCCGGCTTCAACGGGGCACGGCTGCACCAGAAGGTGTTCGAGGAGCGCTTCCTCTACCACGCGGACCGCCTCGGCTACCTGGTCTGGGGGGAGTTCGGCGACTGGGGCTGCGAGACCGGCGGTTCGTCGGGCGACAACCAGCAGCCGGACGCCTCCTACACCGCCCAGTGGCTGGAGGCGCTGGAACGCGACTACTCGCACCCCTCGATCATCGGGTGGTGCCCGCTCAACGAGACGTACCAGAAGCTGCACGACCGCATCACCCAACTCGACGCCGTGACCCGGGCGATGTTCCTGGCCACCAAGGCCATGGACACGACCAGGCCGGTCCTCGACACGTCCGGATACGCGCACCGGGTCATCGAGACCGACATCTACGACTCGCACAGCTACGAGCAGGACCCGGCCGCCTTCCAGCGCCAGATGTCCGGCCTGGCCAAGGACGAGCCGTACGTCAACACCCACGAGAAGGGCGCCACGTGGTCCGTGCCGTACGCGGGCCAGCCCTACTTCGTCAGCGAGTTCGGCGGCATCTGGTGGGACCCCGCCGCTGCCGCCGCGTACTCCGGCGAGAACCGGACGGAGTCCTGGGGCTACGGTGAACGGGTGCGCGACGAGGAGGAGTTCCACGCGCGGTTCGAGGGGCTCACGGGCGTCCTGCTGGACGACCCCGCCATGTTCGGCTACTGCTACACCCAACTGACCGACGTGTTCCAGGAACGCAACGGCGTCTACCGTTTCGACCGCGGCACCAAGCTGGACATCGAGCGGATCCGCGCCGCGCAGATCCGTCCGGCGGCCATCGAGGAGCAGGACCCCGCGTAGGGGGCACCTCGCGGCACACCGACGCCCCGCCGCGCACCGGAGCCTCCCCGCACACCAACGCCTCCCCGGCCGATGCCGGGGAGGCGTTGTGCCGTTGTCACCGCGCGCTCGGGCGCGGGTCCGTCAGACCCGCTGGAGGTGCCAGAGCTGGGGCTGGAGGCCGTTGCACGTCCACTGCCGCACATCGGCGCCCGGGGCGCGCGAGCCCTCGGCCACGTCCAGACACTGCCCGCTGGACCGGGCGACGAGCCGGTAGGAGCCGCGGCCGGCGTTCTCCAGCCGCCAGTCCTGCGCCGCCGCGCCGTTGCAGTACCACTGACGCACATCGGCGCCCGGTGTCTGCGAGCCGTCCTTCACGTCCAGGCAGTACCCGCTGTTGCGGCCGGTGAGGGTGAACTGGTCGCCGCCACGGGCACGCAGGGTCCACTGCTGCGGGCCGAGGCCGTTGCACGTCCACTGCTGTACGTTGCCGCCCGGCAGCCGGGAGTCCCCGGCCACGTCCAGGCAGTGCCCGCTGTTGGCGTTCACGAGCCGGTACAGGGCGCCGTCCGCCACGCCGGCCGCGTCACCGCTGCCGGTGATCCCGCCGGTGGCGTAGTAGGGCTTGCAGACGGTGCCGTCCCAGTCGGTGGCGATCTCAAGGACCTGCCGCCCGTCGGCCGAGGGGAGCAGCGGCGAGCTGTAGTTCTGGCAGTAGTTCGCGGTCGGGTTCGCCACCCGCACCGGTGCCTCGATCTCGTACCAGGGACCGGTGCCGTTCTCCGTGTTGGCGAGGATCGTGCGTCCGCTGTCCGCCGCAGGGGTGCCGTCGCGGTTGAGCAGTTGCTGCCCGATCAGCAGCAGCCGCCCGTTCGGTCCGCCGTCCGGCGCGGGCGCCCAGGCGACGGTCGGCGCGGCCCGGAAGTACTTGCCGTCGACCGTCTCGGGGCGGAACCCGAGCGAGGCCGGATCCCCCCAGTTCCAGCCGTCCGCCGAGGTCCGGTAGTGCACCACGCACTGGTACTGGCCGCCGGGGTTGCAGATCTCGTAACTCATGAAGTACGTGCCGTTCGGCAGCCTGCGCACCATCGGCATCCCGGGACGGTCGGGCTGCCAGGTGCTCGCCACCGTGTCGCGGCGGTCCTGCCAGTTGACCCCGTCGTAGCTGCGGGAGGCGGTCAGCTTCTGGCTGTGTCCGGCGTCGGTCTCGTCGGCGTAGTGGCAGACGAGCGCTCCGTCGGCCGCCACGGAGAACTCCGGCTCCCACAGCCCGCCCGTCCCGCTCGCGGTGGCGCAGGACGACAGGTAGGACCAGGTGCGGCCCACGTCGTTGCTGCGCCAGACGCGCAGGGACATGCGGCGGTTGGACTCGTCCTGCCCGGCGGACGCCGACCACAGGAGGGTGCCGGCGGGCAACGCGCCGACCTGCCGTGGGAGTTCGAACAGGGTGCCGCAGCACTGGCCCTGGCCCGCGGACGATTCAGGATCGGCGATCCTGCCCACCTCACGGAAGACCGAGCCGTTGTCGGTGCTCTCGTGGATGGCGCCGATGCCGTTGTTGCCGTCGAAGGTGGTGACACTCGCGAGGACGCGTCCGTTCGCGGCGCCGTTGTGCGCCAGCCGGATGGCCCGGGGGTACAGCCCGGTTCCGTTGCGCAGCGTCGAACCCGTGGCGGCGGGGACGGCGTCCGGCGCCGCGGTGGCCGCCGCACCCGTACCCGGACCCGCGGTACCCGCGGCGAGGGCGGGGGAGACGGGTACGAGCAGGGCGAGGCTCAGGGCCCCGGCGAGCCCCAGCAGTACGGCCCGGGCTCTTCGCAGGGGGAGCCGGCCCTCGGTACGGGGGTGCGCCGGGGGAGCGGAGGTGGGGGACAGGCCGAGCGAGAGGGGGTCGCCGGGCCTCTGGGGGCGGGGATGGCGGAGACGGAACACGGAGCTCCTTCCTGGGGGGTGCACTGGTTGCGAGCGTCAGATTAGAGCCGCGTGTACATCGATGTACACAGACGTGCGCCAACCTTCTTACATCGATGTACAAATGGCCGTGACGCCCTCGGCGCGCCGGGAACCCGGACCTCGGAACGCCCGTGCGATACCGGCGCCTTGGTGCTGCTTCGCGGCGAAATCCCCGTGAAGGGGCCCGTCTGTTCGTGACGCCGGACCATTTGGCGCCCCGGCACACCGCGGCGTCGCTGGAGGCCGCCTACGCCGGAGCCTCCGCACTGTCGCTCGCCGGTCTTGGCGTGGTGTGCGCGCCACTGCCCGCACCGTCCGGGCGGTTCACCGTAGACACCGGGGCCGGTGTGCCCGGCGTGACCCCGTGGTGGGAGGGGCGGTCCCCGACGGAGGCGGAGGCGGCCCGACCCGGGCACGTGCGCGAGGTGGACGCCGTGCCGGCCGCGCCGCACGGCGCCGCACCACCGGAGGGCCTGCGGCACTGGGCTCCGCGGGTCGGCCCGGGGTTCGCCGATGAGCTACGGGCTCGCACGGCCGACGCGGAACTGCTCGCCGCCGGCGCGGGCGACCGCTTGCGCCCCGACCCGGCGATGGCCGAGCTGTTCGCGCTCGACCGGCGGCTCTCCGGGATCGTCGAGTACGCGGGCTGGTTCGCCGCCCCGCACACCGGTACCGACGACGATCACGTGGCCCTGCGAGGGCTGTACGAGGAGTTGTCGGACGCTCCGGGGTGACCCCGTGCCCGCGCGACGCGCCGCCGGCGGGCTCGGACCGTCAGGCTTCCTCGGCCGGAAGCGCGTACAGCCGGGGCAGGTTGACCACCACCGCCTCCTGGGTGCTGCGCGCGATGACCACCACGGCCTCCTCGGTGGGGTCGGGGTTCTCCTCGCGGTGCGGCACGAACGGCGGGACGAAGACGTAGTCACCGGGTGAGGTGCGCAGACGTACCTCCTGGGGCTCGTCACCCGAGTCGTCCAGGAACACGAACTCGGGGTGGCCGCCGACCACGTAGATGGCGGTCTCGGACGCGCCGTGATGGTGGTCGGAGGAGGAGGTCGCGGGGGCCACCAGGGTCTGGCCCATCCACAGCTTCTCGGAGCCGACGGTCCTGCCGCTGATGGCGGCGAACCGGCGCATGCCGCCGGTCTGTGCCGTGTCGCCGTCCAGGGAGTCCGCGCGGATGTGGTGCAGACGGGTACGCAACGATGCCGCGTGGCCCGGGGCGTCGGGGAGATGCGGGTGGAAACCTTCACCCGGGGTCGTCGTCAACGGCTCGCTCATGGCACGGACGCTAGAGCGGTGGCAAAAAGGATGTCAAGAGGTGTCTTTTAGGCTTCACCTGCGGCAATGTTCCCGCAACGAACCGGGGGAGGTGTCGGCGGCCCGCCGGAACTCCTCGCCCCCGACCGGCTGTCCGGGCATGATGGGCGCATGCATATCTCCGCGAAGGCGGACTACGCCACGCGGGCTCTCCTGGAGCTCGCCCGTGAAGCCGGCCGTCCGCTCACCTGCGAGGCCATCGCCTCCTCGCAGGAGATTCCGTTCCGGTTCCTGAAGTCCGTGGTGGGCGAGTTGCGCAAGGCCGGTCTGGTGCGCAGCCAGCGCGGCTGCGAGGGCGGGTACTGGCTCGGCAGGCCCGCCGAGGAGATCACCCTTCTGGACGTCGTGCGCGCCGTCGACGGCGAAGTGATCACCCTGCGCGGTGAGTCGCTGGCCGGGCTGGACTACCCGGGTCCCGCGGCGGCCCTGCCCCGCGTGTGGCGGCAGGTCGAGGCGGATGCGGCGGCCGTTCTGGGCGGGCTGGCCCTCGCCTCGCTGCTGCCCGCCGGTGAGGCCGGGCAGCGCCCCAGGATCGGCGCCGCGTGACCCGCGCCCCGGAGCCTGCGGTGGAGGTGGTGGAGTACACCGACCCCCTGTGCCCCTGGTCCTGGGGGTCGGAGCCGGTCCTCCGCCAACTGCGGGAGGCGCTGGCCGGCCGGGTCCGCTGGCGACGGGCGTACGCCGTCCTCTTCGACCACGACGACGACCCGGCGCCCGACCCGGTGGCCGAGACGGCCTGGTACGCGCGGTACGTGGAGGAGGTCACCACGCACACCCTGGCCCCGCGCGCGGTCCGGCTGAGCCGCGTGGCGGCCAGCTCCTGGCCCTCCTCGCTCGTCGCGAAGGCCGCCGAGCGCCAAGGCCCCGACGTGGCCGAGCGGGTGCTGCGGCGACTGCGGGAGACCGTCTTCGTACGCGGCGAACCGGCGGACACCACCGCGCTGGCGCTGTCCGCGGCGCGCGGGGTGCCGGACCTCGACCCGGCGCGGCTGGCGGCCGACGCCGCCGGTGCCGACGTGCTGGAAGGGGTACGAGCCGACCGTGCGGAGGCGCGCCGTCCGGTCCCCGAAGTACGGTCCGTGCGCGGCGGATCGCCGCATCCCGGCGCGGCCAAGGAGACCGCCGACGGCGGGTACCGCTACGCGCTGCCCACACTGCTGGTCCGGTCTCCCCCGGGGTACCGCGCCGTACCCGGTCTGCGCTCCTTCGAGGAGTACGCGACGGCCGTCGACGCCGTGTGCCCGGGGCTGGTGAGGGCCGCCGAACCGCTCTCCCCGGCCCAGGCGCTGGAGCGTTACCGGAGTCTGACCGAACCCGAACGGCGTTGGCTGGCGCGGGGGGCCTGGCCGCCGCCGCGCGCCGTCCGGGTGGACACCGGGAACGGCCCGCTGTGGCTGCATCCCCGGGAAGCCGCGGCGCATCCGGCCACCCGCCGCGGCCCCTCGCGGGGTTCGGGCCCCGAGGCCGCGGCCCGTTCCACCGAATGAGACACCAATTGGTGTCCATTGACAGTCTCTGACGGTCGGCCCCAGGATGTGGAGCATGCTCACGACGCACCCCGGTGTGGTGTGCCGCTACGTGGACCTGCGGCGCACCTCCAGCGCACTCTGTCGCTGACCACCGCCCGCCGCCCCCGGCCCTCAGGCGCCGCCTGACCTCCGCCCGCGGCACCGGCGTTCCGCCGGGCCCTCGCCCGCACCCGCGCCTCCACCTCCCCCTCCACGTCTCCGCCTCCCCCTCCGGGTTCCGCCGCGCGCCGTCCCCGTACCGCCCGGTCCGCCTCGCGGGACCACCGTTCCTCGTCGCCCGGAGCGGTGCCGTCGGCGCTCCACCACCTCCGGTGGCCCGTCCGTGCGGCCCTGCGCCGATGGTTCGCGTGGATTCGTCCAGATCTGTCCCCGTCCCCCGATCCCGCGTGCCTGCTTCGGGCCGGGACCCGCCACAGAAAGAATGAGATGCCCACACGAACCACGATCCGCCGCTCCGACGGCCGGGTCCGGCCCGCCCGGAAAGCCGGCGGCCTGCGGGCCGGAGCCCTCGGAACCGCCCTCGTCGCCCTCCTGGCCCCCGCCCTGAGCGGCTGCGGCGGCGACGCCTCCTCCGCGACCGGCGCCGCGACACTGAAGTGGGCTTCCTCGTACTTCCCGGCCCACTGGGACCCGGTGGTCTCGGGCAGCGGTGCGCAGTTCCGTCAACTCGCCCTGGTCTACTCCTCGTTGACCCGTACCGATGAGCAGGGAAAGGCGGTTCCCGACCTCGCCAGGAGCTGGGAGTACAACGCCGAGGGCGACCGGATCACCTTCCACCTGCGCCCCGGCCTGAAGTTCAGCGACGGGGAGCCGGTCGACGCCACCGCCGTCAAGACCGCGATCGAGCGGGCGCAGAAGCAGAAGAACTCCGCGCTCTTCGGCGACCTGACCTCGATCAAGTCGGTGGACGCCGACGGACTGGACGCGGTTCTCCACCTCACCCAGGTCGACTACCAGATCCCGCAGTTGCTCGGTGAGCGCGTGCTCCAGATCTCCAGCCCCAAGGCGGCCGCGGCCCCGGAGAAGCTGGACCAGAACCCCGTCGGCGCCGGCCCGTTCATCGTCCAGCAGCTGATACCGGGCACCAAGGCCGTCCTGAAGAAGAATCCGGACTACTGGGACGCGAAGAACATCCACATCGACAACGTCGAGCTGATCTCGGCCCCGGACGCGTCGACGGTCGTCTCCGGGCTGCAGACCGGCGTCTACAACTTCGCGGACATCGAACCGAGCCAGGCGGACGCCGCGAAGAAGGCCGGGCTCGACGTCTTCGTCCAGCCCGGCTTCAACGCCTCGAACATCAGCCTCAACGTCAACAAGGCACCGTTCAAGGACGGCAGGGTCGTCGACGCCGTCCGGCACGCGATCAACCGCCAGGAGTTCGTCGACAAACTGACCTTCGGGCACGGGGAGACGACCGACCAGCCGTTCCCGAAGGGGTACGTGGCCTACGACCCGGAGGCCGCCGACTCCTACCCGTACGACCCGGCGAAGTCGAAGGAGCTCCTCGCCGAAGCGGGGCACCGGGCCGGCGACATCAAGCTCGACCTGGTCATCCCGGCGGAGGATCCCCAGGCGGAGATCGTCCAGTCACAGTTGGCCGCGGTCGGCATCAAGGTCACGATCAAGGTCGACAAGAACTGGGCCACCCCGTTCTTCGCCAAGGACCTGACCTTCTCCCTGTACTCGACCACGGGCCGTGACTCCGCCGTACAGACCCTGACCGCGCACTTCGGTCCCAACGGCCCGCTCAACCTCAGCACCCCGTACGAGCCGGACGGCTTCGAGGCGGCCGTCGCGAAGGTCCGCCGGACCCCGCTGGACGCGCCGGACTACCCGGAGGTCCTGCGGGCGGCGACCCGGGCGGGCCTCGGGAGCAAGGCGCTGGTGTTCACGTACTCCTCGCCGAACCTCTTCGCCAAGAGCACATCGGTCTCCGGCCTGCCGAAGAACCCGGCCCACATCGACTGGACCGGCGTGACCCTGTCCGGGAACTGACATCCACCTGCTCCGGAGCATCCGTCCACTCCGGAGCCGGAGCCGGAGCATCCATCCACTCCAGAGAGGAGGCAGCCCCATGACGACCACCGCACCCGCGGTCACCCCAGCACGCCGCCGCGGGGTCGCCGCGACCAGGGCGCGGCACGCGCCGGGCCGGGTCCTGGGCGTCCTCGCCCGGTCGGTCGCGATCTTCGTACCGGTGTTCCTGGTCGCGACCTTCGTGACGTTCGCGCTCCGGTCGCTGAGCGGGCTCAGCCCGGCGCGGATCCAGCTCGGCGAGCAGGCGACCCCCGAGGCGATCGGGCGGATCGAGGCCCAGTGGGGTCTCGACAAGCCCTTCCTGACCCAGTACTGGCACTGGTTCACCGATGTCCTGCACGGACAGCTCGGCGTCAGCTGGGTCAACGGGGCCGACATCTCCACGCTCATCGGCCTCGGCCTGGGGGTGAGCCTCTCGGTCGCCGTCCTCGCCCTGATCATCGGGGTGCTGGCCGGCTTCGTCCTCGGCACGGTGGCCGCGGTCCGGCGCACCACGCCCCTCGACCGCGCGATCACGGGGTTCGTCACCGTGATCTCGGTGATGCCGGCCTTCGTCGTCGGGATCGTGCTGGTCACGGTCTTCGCGGTCGGACTCGGCCTGTTCCCCTCGGCCGGTTACGTCCCCGCCGAGCAGGGGATCGGCCCGTGGCTCGCGCACATCACACTCCCCGCGCTCGCGCTGAGCTTCGACGTCATCGCCGACGTCGCCCGCCAGCTCCGTACCAGCCTCATCGCGGCGTACGGCGAGAACTACGTGACAGGTGCGGTGGTACGGGGACTCGGGCCGCGGCGGATCTTCTTCGGACATGTCCTGCGCAACGGCCTCGGGCCGGCGCTCGCCACGCTCGGCCTCAAGTTCCCGTCGCTGGTGGGCGCCTCCGTCGTCACGGAGTGGATCTTCGGCCTGCAGGGCTTCGGCCGGTTCGCCAACGACTCCGCCCAGGCCGGGGACGTGCCCGCGGTGCAGGGCGTCCTCGTGGTGTCGATCGTCCTGGTCGTCACCTTCAACCTGATCGTCAACCTGGTGCTGGCCCGCGTGACTCCGGCCGCCCAGCGGGGGGTGTGACATGGTGCGACGCGTCTTCGCCCTGACGTCCGGCAGGATCGCCGTCTCCCTCCTCGTCCTCGTCGCGCTCCTGGCGGTCCTCGGCCCGTGGCTCGCTCCGCATGATCCGCTGGCCACCAGCGAGCACACGCTCGGGGACGCCTCGGGCACCAACTGGCTGGGTACGGACCACCTCGGCCGTGATGTGTTCAGCCGCCTGCTCGACGGGTCGCGCGTCAGTGTGCTCGGCTCGCTCGAAGTCGCGCTGACGGCGCTGGCCGTCGGCGCGGTGCCCGGCATCCTCTCCGTCCACCTGGGCCGGGGCTTCGAGTGGCTCACCCTCCGCCTGGCCGACACACTGGTCGCCCTGCCGTTCCTGCTGTTCGCCGTCGCGGTGATCGCACTGCTCGGCAACGGCATCACCCAGGCCATGCTCGTCACGGGCGCGTTGGTCTCGCCGCTCTTCTACCGGGTCGCCCGCGCCGCCACGCTGGCCGTCGCGCGCTCCCCGTACGTGGAGGCCGCGCTCATCTCCGGCGCCTCGATCGGCTGGGTGGTGCGCCGGCACGTCTGGGGCAAGGTGCTCCCGCCGCTCGCGGTCGCGCTCGCCCAGACCATCGGCGTCGGCTTCGTCATCGTGTCGAGCCTGACCTTCCTCGGCATCGGCGTCCAGCCGCCCGCGCCCACCTGGGGCGGTCTGCTCGCCTCGGACCTGGGCTATCTCAGCCACCAGCCGTGGGCACCGCTGGCGCCCGCACTGCTGATCATGGTCACCGTCTGGGCCTGCAACCTCCTCGCCGACGCGATCCGCGATGTCTCAGGTGAGGCGGGCCGGGCGCTGGTCAACCACCGCAAGGCCCGTGCCGGGCGCCGCGACAACGCCCGTTCCGTCTCCGCCGGAGGTGCCCGATGACGACCCTGTCCCAGAACACCGCGCCCGAACGGACGCGGGCCACGCACCCGACGGCTCCACCGGTGCTCGCGGTCCGCGACGTACGGATCAGCGACCTGGTCGCCGACCGGGACATCGTCCACGGGGTGAGCTTCGACCTCACCCCCGGCAAGGCCGTCGGCATCGTCGGCGAGTCCGGCAGCGGCAAAACCCTCACCTGCCGTGCGGCGCTCGGCATCCTTCCCCCGCACTTCGAGATCACCGGCGGCTCCGTCGAGATCGCCGGCACCGACATCGCGACCCTGACGCCCCGCCGGTGGACGGCCCTGCGCGGCGCCACGATCAGCGCGGTCTTCCAGGACCCGGCGTCGTACCTCAACCCGGCGATCCGCGTGGGCGCCCAGATCGCCGAGGTCGTCCGGGTCAAGAAGGGGCTGAAGCGGCGCGAGGCACGGCGCCGCGCCGTCGAACTGCTGCGGGCCGTACGGCTCAGGGACCCGGAGCTGGTCTACGGCCAGTACACCTACGAGCTCTCCGGGGGCATGCTCCAGCGCGTCCTGATCGCGGCGGCCATCGCCGCCGAACCGCGGGTCCTCATCGCCGACGAGGCCACGACGGCGCTCGACGTGACCGTCCAGGCCGAGATCCTCGACCTCCTCGCCGAACTGCGCGAGCGGACCGGCCTGGCCCTCGTGGTCGTCTCCCACGACCTGGCCGTCGTCGCCCAGGTGTGCGACGAGGTGCTCGTGATGCGGGAGGGCGCCGTGGTGGAGCAAGGCCCGACGCGGTCGGTGCTGTACGACCCGCGCCACGCGTACACCCGGCTGCTCATCGCCGAGCACGACCAGTACGGCCTGGAGAAGTTCCTCACCCCCAAGGAGACGCCGTGACCGTCGAGTTCACCGCGGAGACAGCGGGCGGCCGCGCGATGGCAGCGGCCGGCCGCGTGGAGACCCCCGACGCGGTACCGGACGCCGTCCTGGACGTCACCGGCCTCGATGTGCACTACGGCCGGGGCCGCGGGCGCCACCACGCCCTGCGCGGCGTCTCGCTGAGCGTCGCACCCGGCGAGACCCTCGGCGTCATCGGCGAGACGGGTTCGGGCAAGTCCACGCTCGCCCGCGCCGTCCTCGGTCTGGTGCGCGCCTCGGCCGGGTCGGTCGTCGTCGACGGTGAGGACGTACGGACGTACGGCGGCCGCCAGTGGCGCCGCCTGCGCCGGCGCGGCGTGATCCAGTACGTCTTCCAGGACCCGCTGCGCAGCCTCGACCCGGATCTCACCATCGAGGAATCCCTGATCGAACCGCTGCTCGTCCAGGGCGTCCCGCGCAAGGAGGCGGCCGAGCGGGCCCGCGTGTTCCTCGGGCGGGTCCGCCTCGCCGAGGAACTGCTCGGCCGGCTCCCCGGAGAACTCTCCGGGGGACAGCGGCAGCGGGTCGCCGTGGCCCGCGCGCTGGTCACCGAGCCCCGGCTGGTCATTCTCGACGAGCCGGTCAGCGCCCTCGACTCCGCCAACCGCGTCCAGATCCTGGAGATCCTCAAGGAACTCAGGACCGCCGGGGTGGCCCTCGTCCTCATCTCCCACGACCTCGGCTCCGTCGCGGGGACCGCCGACCGCATCGCCGTGCTCTACCGGGGCGAGCTCGTCGAGACCGGCCCCGTCCGTGACGTCATCAACCACCCGCGCCACGCCTACACCCGCCTGCTCGTCAGCTCCGCCCCCACCCTGCGCACGAACCCCGTCGACCGGACCGAGCGCGAGGCCCTGCGCGCGCGGCTCGGTGCCTGAGCGGACCGGCGCACCACAGAGAGGAACCCCCATGTCCCGCAGGATCCACCTCGCGTTGCACCCGTACGGCGTCGGCGGCCCCGGCCAGCACGGGCTCTGGAAGGACCCGCGCGTCGCGAAGAACGCCAGCATCGACATCAACTACTACATCCGGCAGGCCCAGGCGGCCGAACACGCGCTCTTCGACGCCCTGTTCGTCGTCGACAGCCAGTTCATCAACGCCACCTACCCGGCGCACTACCTCAACCGGCTGGAGCCGCTCACCCTGCTGTCCGCGGTCGCCACCCACACCCGGCACATCGGCCTGGTCGGCACCGCGAGTTCGACGTACAACTCACCGTTCAACCTCGCCCGCCGCTTCGCCTCGCTCGACCACATCAGCGGCGGCCGGGCCGGCTGGAACGTGGTGACCAGCTTCGACACCGGCACGTCCAGGAACTACGGACTCGACGAACACCTGGACTACGCCACCCGGTACGGCCGCGCCCTGGAGTTCGTCCAGGTGGCCCGCGGCCTGTGGGACTCGTACGAGGACGACGCCTTCCCCGCCGACGTGGCGCGCGACCTCTTCCTCGACCCGGCCAAGCTGCACGCGCTCGACCACGCCGGCGAGCACTTCACGGTCGCGGGACCGCTCAACCTGTCGCGTTCGCCGCAGGGCCAGCCGGTCATCTTCCAGGCCGGGGTCTCCGAGGAGGGCCGCGATCTCGCCGCGCGGGTCGCCGAGGGCATCTACGCGCCGGGCGGCCCACTGCGGCAGGCGCAGGAGTACTACGCCGACATCAAGAAGCGCACCGCCGCGTACGGACGCGACCCCGAGCACATCAAGATCTTCCTCCACGGCGGCCCGGTCGTCGCCGCGACCGACGAGGCCGCGCTCCGCCGCGAGCGCGAGATCTTCGAGGAGGACAACGACTTCGACCGCAACCTCGCGCTCCTCGGCCGCTCGTTCGGCGCGTACGACTTCAGCCGGCACGACCTGGACGCGCCGTTTCCCGACGTCGCCCACCTCGCGGAGAACGGGGGAAGGACGGGTGCCGCCAAGATCATCGAGCGGGCGGCGGCCAGCGAACTGACGCTCCGTCAAGTCGCCGATTCGCTGGGGGAGTTCCGCCGCTCGCCTTTCGTCGGGGCGCCGGAGACGGTGGCCGACCGGATCGAGGAGTGGTTCGGCGCGGGCACCTTCGACGGCATCAACCTGGCCTTCCGTACCGACGACGACCTGAACCTCTTCGTCGACGGCGTCGTACCGATCCTGCGCGAGCGCGGGTTGTTCCGTACCGAGTACGAGGCCGACACCCTGCGCGGCAACCTCGGCCTGCCGGTCCCCGCCAACCGCCACACCCCCGAGCGCCGGCTCGTGACCGACTGAGGCGCCGGCCATGAGCGGACACCATCCACCCAGGACCGGAAGCCCGCGTCCCCGTCCGACGCCGCCGGCGACCCCGAACCGAACCAGCAGGAGCATGAGTTGACCGAGTACACCGACCACCACGGTCCTGACGGCCTGCGCATTCGCGGCACGGTCATCGTGGTCCCCGGCCGGGGAGAGACCCGGGCGGCCTACACCCGGTTCGGCAGGCGGCTCGCCGCCGACGCGTACCGCGTGCGCGTCGTCGACGCCCCGGACCTCGACACCGACGACCCGACCGGCTCACTGACCCGCTTCGGCGCCCGCCTCGCCGAGGCAGTCGAGGGCACCGCGGCGCAGGACGGTGTCATCCGTCCGGTCGTGCTGGTGGGGGCGGACACCGGCGCCGTCGCCGCCGCGCTCCTCGGCCGGGAGGAGGCCCCGGCCGCCGGGCGGCCGGACGCCGTGGTGCTCGCGGGGCTTCCGGGCCGGGGGGCCACCGGAGTCGGCGTCTGGGACCAGGAACTCGACGTACGCACCTCCTGCCCCGCCCATCGGGCCGCGCTCACCGACGACCCCGGGACGCGGCGCGGCTCGCTCGGCGACGCGGTGCCCGACGCACTGCTCACGGCGGCCTACGAGAGCGACATCGCCGTGCCGGTGCTGATCCTCGTCGGCGACGCCGATCCGCTCGCGGACCGTGACGCGCTCGCCCGCGCGGCCACGTCCCTGCCCCGCGCCCGGCTCTCGGTGGTCCGCGGCGCCCACCACGACGTCCTGAACGACCTGCAGCACCGTTCGGTGGCGGCGGAGACCGTCACCTTCCTGGAGACGCTGCGCGACGACCTGGTGCCGTTGATCACGGTGCGGTCGAGCGCGTGGTGACCACGCCGTACGACGGGCGCCCGGGCCGACTGCCCCGGCCCGCCCGCCCCTTCTGAACCCCGAACCGGGAAGGTCCCTCCCATGGCTGTCATCCTGTCCGTCTCCGGAAGCCCCTCCGCCACCTCCCGCACCGCACGCCTCCTGTGCCACCTGGACGACCGGCTCCGGCACCAGGGCCACGACGTGACCTCGCTGGAAGTCCGGAGCCTGCCCGCCGAGGCGCTGCTCGGCGCCGACTTCCGGCACCCCGCCGTCGTGGAGGCCACGGCCCTGTTCGAGCGGGTGGACGGTGTGGTGATCGGCACGCCCGTCTACAAGGCCGCCTACTCCGGGCTGCTGAAGTCCCTGCTGGACCTGCTTCCGCAGTACGCCCTGGCCGGCAAGACGGTACTGCCGCTGGCCACCGGCGGCAGCACGGCCCACGTCCTCGCCATCGACTACGCGCTGCGCCCGGTGCTCAGTTCCATGGGCGCCTCGCACATCGTCCCGGGCTGGTTCACCCTCGACAAGGACATCACCGTCGGCGACGACGGGAAGCTGACGGTCGCGCCGGGCTCCGCCGAGGCCCTGGCACAGGTGACGGACCAGTTCTCCGCCGCGCTGGGCGGCCGTCGGACGGTGCTGGCCGCCGCCGGCTGAGCGGGGGCGCGCAGGACCGGAACGACGAACGTCCGGGCCGGCCTCAGGAGGCCGGCCCGGACGTCGGGGTCGGACGTCGGCGTCAGATGCCAGATGCCAGATGCCAGATGTCAGATGTCAGATGTCAGGATCGTACGTCGGGACCGGACGGTGCCGGACCGGACGTCACCATCAGACGAGGTCGAACCGGTCGAGGTTCATGACCTTGTTCCACGCGGCGACGAAGTCCTTCACGAACTTCTCCTTCGCGTCATCGCTCGCGTAGACCTCGGCGAGCGCCCGCAGCTCGGAGTTCGAGCCGAAGACCAGGTCGGCGCGGCTGCCGGTCCACTTGACCTCGCCCGTGGCGTCGCGGCCCTCGAACGTGTTCGCGTCCGCGGACGTCGCCGTCCACTCCGTGCCCAGGTCGAGCAGGTTGGCGAAGAAGTCGTTGGTCAGCGCCCCGGGGGTGGCGGTGAGGACGCCGAGCGACGACTGCTGGTGGTTCGCGCCGAGGACGCGGAGGCCACCGACGAGGACCGTCATCTCGGGAGCGCTCAGGTTGAGCAGGTTCGCCCGGTCCAGCAGCAGGTACTCGGCCGGCAGCCGGTTGCCCTTGCCGAGGTAGTTGCGGAACCCGTCGGCGGCCGGTTCGAGCGCGGCGAACGACTCCACGTCGGTCTGCTCCTGCGACGCGTCCGCACGGCCCGGCGCGAAGGGCACCTCGACGTCGAAACCGGCGTCCTTGGCGGCCTTCTCGACGGCCGCACCACCGGCGAGCACGATCAGGTCGGCCAGCGAGACCTGCTTGCCGCCGGCCTGGGCGGCGTTGAAGGTCTGCTGGATCCCCTCCAGCGTGCTCAGCACCGTCGCGAGCCGGTCGGGGTCGTTGGCCTCCCACCCGCTCTGCGGCTCCAGGCGGATCCGCGCACCGTTGGCACCGCCGCGCTTGTCACTGCCGCGGAAGGAGGAGGCCGCCGCCCACGAGGTGGAGACGAGCTGGGAGACCGACAGACCGGAGCCGAGGATCTCGCTCTTGAGGCCGGCGATGTCACCGGCGTCGACCAGCTCGTGCGTCACCGCGGGGAGCGGGTCCTGCCAGGGCAGCTCCTCGGCCGGGACCTCCGGGCCGAGGTAGCGCACGGCCGGGCCCATGTCGCGGTGGGTCAGCTTGAACCACGCGCGGGCGAAGGCGTCCGCGAACGCCTCGGGGTCCTGGTGGAAGCGTCGCGAGATCTCCTCGTAGGCCGGGTCGAACCGGAGCGAGAGGTCCGTCGTGAGCATCGTCGGGGCGTGGGTCTTCGACGCGTCGTGGGCGTCGGGGACGGTGCCCGCGCCGGTGCCGTCCTTCGGCCGCCACTGGTTCGCGCCCGCGGGGCTCTGGAACAGCTCCCACTCGTATCCGAACAGGATCTCGAAGAAACTGTTGTCCCAGGTCACCGGGGTGTCCGTCCAGATGCCCTCAAGGCCGCTGGTGATCGCGTCGCCACCCTTGCCGGTGCCGAAGGAGTTCTTCCAGCCGAGGCCCTGGTCCTCGATCGAGGCGGCCTCGGGGTTGGCGCCGACATGGTCGGCCGGGCCCGCGCCATGGGTCTTGCCGAAGGTGTGACCGCCCGCGATCAGGGCGACCGTCTCCTCGTCGTTCATCGCCATCCGGCGGAACGTCTCACGGATGTCGCGGGCCGCGGCGACCGGGTCCGGGTTGCCGTTCGGGCCCTCCGGGTTGACGTAGATGAGGCCCATCTGGACCGCGCCGAGCGGGCTCTCCAGGTCACGGTCGCCGGTGTAGCGCTCGTCGTCGAGCCAGGTGGTCTCGGGACCCCAGTAGACGTCCTCGTCGGGCTCCCACACGTCCGCGCGACCGCCGGCGAAGCCGAAGGTCTTGAAGCCCATCGTCTCCAGGGCGACATTGCCGGCGAGGATCATGAGGTCGGCCCACGAGAGCGCCTGGCCGTACTTCTTCTTGACCGGCCACAGCAGGCGGCGGGCCTTGTCGAGGTTTCCGTTGTCCGGCCAGCTGTTGAGGGGGGCGAAGCGCTGCTGCCCGGCCCCGGCGCCGCCGCGGCCGTCGCTGATCCGGTACGTGCCCGCGCTGTGCCACGCCATACGGACCATGAACGGGCCGTAGTGACCGAAGTCGGCCGGCCACCAGTCCTGCGAGTCCGTCATGACGTCCGCGACGTCCCGCTTCACGGCCGGGAGGTCGAGGGTTTTGAACGCCTCGGCGTAGTCGAACTCCTCGCCGAGCGGGTTGGCCACGGCGGGGTTCTTGGCGAGGATCTTCAGGTTGAGCCGCTCCGGCCACCACTGGCGGTTTCCGCCGCCCTGAGTCGGGTGCGGGGCCCGCCCGTGCACGACCGGGCAGCCACCTCCGCCTCCGCTCTCCTTCTTCGCGTCTACGACGATTTCATCATGGTTCTCAGACATGGGAATCCTTCCGGACCGGGTGGATCGTGGTGCTCAGGAACGGTGGCTGGTGGAATGGCCGGGGGAGGTGATCGCCTCGACGTCGAAGTGGTGGTCGCCCGGAGGGTCCGCGGGGGTGCGCCGCGAGCGGCCGTCATCCGCGTACCGGCACCGCCCGGTGTCTCGGCGGTGGTCCCGTCACGTCGCTGTCTCCTGCCGTACGGGAGTCTTCCTGCCCCTTGGCTATCGTCGGAACCGATCCTACAATGGACAGAGTCTTAGTCAAGAAGCACATCAAACCCCACTCCGGATCTGGCCCCGGGCGCCCACCGGTAAACTTCGGGTATCCCACCAAACCTGAATAGGTGAACCGATATGAGTGACCTGCTGGAGCGACTGCGAGGGCGTGGCTGGCGGATGACCTCCCAGCGACGTGTCGTCGCGGAGGTCCTCGACGGCGACCACGTACACCTCACGGCCGACGAGGTGCACGCCCGCGCGGCCCGGCGGCTGCCCGAGATCTCCCGGGCGACCGTGTACAACACCCTCGGGGAGATGGTCTCCCTCGGCGAGGTCCTGGAGGTCTCCACGGACGGCCGCGCCAAGCGTTACGACCCCAACGCGCACCGGCCGCACCAGCACCTGGTGTGCTCCGCCTGCGGCACCATCCGCGATGTCCACCCGACCGGCAATCCGCTGGCGGACCTTCCCGCGGGGGAGCGGTTCGGCTTCACGGTGTCCGAGGTCGAGGTCACCTACCGCGGCGTGTGCCCGGCGTGCTCGTAGGTTCCCGGGTTCCTGGCCGCACGGGGCCGGCCGGGAACGCCGGGCGCCCGGCGAGCCCCGGGCGCCCGTCGCCTCATGGTCTCAGCGGTGAGCGCCGGAGCGGCCGGTGAGCAGCGGCAGGGGTACGTAGTCGGCGATCGCCCGCTGCCCGGCGATGTTCGCGTGGACGCCGTCGCCGGTGTCGTAGTCGAGGCGCACGCGGTTGGGCTGGAGCGGGTCCTTCAGCACCTGGTCGAAGTCGATCACGCCGTCACACGCGCCTGAGCAGTCGTTCCCCTTCTTGACGACGGTATTGACGGTGTACCGGTCGAGATTGTGCTGGTCGGTGTACGAGGCGCGCGGGGTGATCGGGGTGACGTACACCTTGATCCCGGCCTGGCGCAGCCGCTGGAACACCGTGTCGTAGCTCGCGAGGATCGAGTCCGCCGTGCAGCCGTTGGCCAGGTCGTTCGTCCCGTAGTAGTAGATGACGCCCGTGACCCCGTGCAGCGCGAGCACATCGCGGTCCAGCCTGGCCGGCCCGTCCAGGCCGGCGAGTTCGCCGGGAGTGCGGGGGCAGGCGTCGGAACTCGTCGTTCCGCTGATCCCCGCGTTGGCGACCGCCAGTTGCCGGTCCGGGGGCAGCTCCTCGGTGATACGCCGCGCCAGCACGTCCGTCCACCGCTGGTTCGTCCCGGTCTCCGTGCAGCCAGGGCCGCAGTTGGTGCTGCCCACGCCGTCCACGACGGAGCTGCCGAAGGGCACGACCGTCCCCTTGAGGGCGGGGTTGCGGACATCGACGGCGCTGACCAGGAGAGTCGAGGTCACCTTCTCCGTGTAGGGGGCACCGGAGCGGTCGTCCGTATGGTCGCCGGAGTTCACCGGCGTTAGGTAGTTGTCGCGCAGCCCCGTTCCGTGCTGACCGGGGGTGACCGGTCCCGGGACGAACAGGGAGACCGCCACGTCCTGCTGAGGGCGCGTCAGCAGCCGGGCACTGTCGCTCCACACCTCACCTCCCGGCGGGATCGTGACGGCCCGCCGGCCCGTGAAGGTGACCGGTACGGCGGCGCCGACGATCGCCGCCCCCTCCCCGCCGCGCCCCACGGTGACGCCGTCGACCGTCAGCGGCGCCGTGCCGAAGGTGTTCTGGACCCGGATGCGCAGTGCGTCGCCACCCTGACTGAGATGGGTGATCATCCGTACGGACTGGTTGGTCAAGGTCCTCGGAGCGAGGGCCTGTTGGGACTGGGCCCAGGAGGTGAACCAGGAGCGTCCGGCCGGCGGGGCGCCGGGCGCGGAAGCGGATGTGGAAGAGGACGCGGAGGGCGTGAAGCCGGCCATGGCGAGGACGAGGGCCGTCGAGACGACGGCGCGTCTCACTCCGCTGGTACGCGGTCTGGACATCGGCGCGATTCCTTCCCGGTCTGCGGCCAGGTCTGCCGCGATGCGTGACGTCGGGGTACCGAGGGTGGCGCGGGACTGACGAGGCGACTGGGGTCAAACCACCTGATCGTCCCCGAAGACGCCCCGCCGCACCAGCGTGGTGACACGATCCGCCGCGGCCCGGGCCGGACGGCCCCGCCCCTCAGAACCCCCGGCCGTCCCCGGGGCGCACGGTGTGGGCGGGGGTGAAACTCACCGGGAGGGCCGTCAGACCGCGCGCCCACGGGGAGGGCCGCCGCGTCAGCGAGTCGGCGGGGACGGCGAGGTCGATGTCGGGGAGCCGGTCGAGCAGCACCTCGATGGCCGTACGGGCGATGACCTCGGCGATCTCCTGCGCGGGGAACGGACAGCGGTACTCACCGTGCCCGAACGAGAAGTAGGCGTTGTTGCCGCCGGTCAGCGCCGAGCCGTGGGTACGGACCTGCGGATCGTTGTTGGCGGCGGCGATCCCGAGGAGCAGCATGTCGCCCGCCTTGACGGGACGGTCGCCGAGGGTGGTGTCGCGGGTGGCCCAGCGGCCCACGGCGTTCTGCGCGGGGGTGTCCTCCCAGAGGACCTCGTTCATGGCCTCGGCGACGCTGTGCCGGCCGCCGGAGAGGGACGCGGCGAACCGGTCGTCGGTGAGCATCAGCCGCAGCGAGTTGCCGATCCAGTCGGCGGTCAGCGTATGGCCCGCGAGGACCAGCACGATCAGGTCGTGCAGGACCTCCTCCTCGGTGAAGCCGGCGGTGTTCCGCAGCAGCCGGGAGGCGACGTCCGCGGGGCCCGCGCCGTCCCTCTTCCCGTCGAGGAGCGAGGTGGTCGCCTCGAAGAGGTACCGCTGCGCCGCCTGGGCCAGCTCGCCACCGTCGGCCAGATCGATCGCGGCGGCGGCCAGACCGGGCCCCTGGTCGTCCGGGAAACCGTAGATCCTGGCGAGGACCCGGACCGGGAACGGCCTCGCGTACCGGGCGATGATGTCCGTACCGCCCTCGGTGCAGAAGCCGTCGATCAGCTCGTCGGCGAGCTGCTCGGCGAAGTGCCGGAGCATGAACGGGTCGACCGCCTCCAGCGCGTCGCTCACCATCGTGGCCCGTTCGCGGTGGCGCTCACCGGTCGTGTAGAGGATGGACGGCTGCGCCCGGCCGATCAGCGGCGCCAGCGGCCAGTCCTCGGGGACGAGGTCCCACTGGCTCCACACCGCGGAGTCGCGGCTGAAGAGCACCGGGTCGCCGGTGACCTGGTGCAGTTCGCGGTAGCCGAGGACCAGCCACGCGGGTATGCCGCCTTCGAGGAGTACCGGGGCCACGGAGCCGTGTTCCCGCCGCATCTCCCGGTAGAGCACGTTGGGTTCGACCTGGAAGCGGGGGCCGCTCAGCGGCACGGCGGAATCCGCGCGGTCCCCGTCCCCCCGGTGGGCGGGGCACCCGGGCGGTGGGGCGCTCGCCCCGGTGGTCCGGGCGGTGGGTTCGGCCGGTGTCATCGCTGTCGTTTCTCCGAGGTCGGGTACGTCCGGGGCGGTACGCCACCAGCCGGTCCGACCAGCGGGGTTCAAGGGGCGGGAAGCCCGTCGACGCTGATTCGCACGGTCATCGTGGCCCCCCGTGTGTTCCGGGCACTATAAAGGGTCCCCGACCCCGCCGAGCGGCGAACGGCTCCCGGGGACCGGCGGTGAACGGCTCGCGGGGACCGGCGGTCAGCCCGTCGTGACGTGCCGGAACCTCCGCAGGGCCAGCACCATGAACGCCGCCGTGATCGCCGCCGCGCAGCACACGGCGTACGGCAGCGCGTGCGCGACGGGCCACGCGTCGCCCGGCGTGAGGCCCCCGGGCGGCGGGTTGCCGAAGAGCCCGCGGACCGCGGTGGCCGTGGCCGAGACCGGGTTCCACTCCGCGACCGTCCGCAGCGGACCGGGCATCGCGGCGGTCGAGACGAAGGCCGAGGAGACGAAGGTGACGGGGAACAGCCAGATGAGCCCGGCGCTCTGGGCCACCTCCACGCTCCGCGCCATCAGCCCGATGGTGGCGCCGACCCACGACATCGCGAAGGCGAAGAAGAGGATCAGCAGATACGCGAGCAGCGCCTCGCCGGGTGAGGTGGTGACGCGCCAGCCCACCAGCAGCCCGCACAGGGAGGTCACGGCGAGGGTGACCGCGCTCATGATCAGGTCGGAGAGGGTACGGCCCAGGATGACGGCCATCCTCGGCATGGGCAGGGAACGGAACCGGTCGACGATCCCCTTGTCCATGTCATGCGCGAGACCGAGCGCGGTGAACGCCGCGTTGAACGTGACGGCCTGGGCGAAGATGCCGCCCATCAGGAACGTACGGTAGTCGGCTCCGCCCAGGCTGCCGCCGAACACGTACGCCAGCAGCAGGACGAACATCACCGGCTGGACGAGCGCCGCGATCACCGAGCCCGGCGTACGGCGCAGATTGAGCAGATTGCGCCACGCGATGATCGTGGCGTCCCGCGCCACCCGCCGCACGGGCGCCCTCACCGCTCCTCCCCGGTGAGCGCCAGGAAGGCGTCGTCGAGGGTCGGCGCCGCCAGTTCCACGTCCTGGACCGCGATCCCCGCGCGCCGCAGGCAGCCCAGCGCGTACTCCAGCGTCTCCGCTCCGTGGTCCGTGGCGACCGTGAACCGTCCGGTGTGCCGGTCGAGGTCCGGGGTGTGGGCGCCGAGCGAGTCCAGCACGGCGTACGCCCCCGCGCGGGCCGGCGGTTCGGCGACCGTGAGCGCCAGCCGTTCGCCTCCGACGCGCGCCTTCAACTCGGCTGCGGAACCCCGGGCGATGACCCGGCCGCTGTCGATCACCACGATGGAGTCGGCCAGTTGGTCGGCCTCCTCCAGGTACTGGGTGGTGAGCAGGACCGTCGTTCCCGCCGCCACCAGCTCCCTGATGGACGCCCAGGTGTCGTTCCTGCCGCGCGGGTCGAGCCCCGTGGTGGGCTCGTCCAGGACGACGACGGCGGGGCGGGCCACCAGCGCGCCCGCCAGGTCCAGCCGGCGGCGCATCCCCCCGGAGAACGTGCCGCTCGCGCGGTCGGCGGCCTCTTCGAGCCGGAACCGGGCGAGCAGTTCGGCGGCCCTGCGCCGCGCCTCACGGCGCCCCATCCCGTACAGCCGGCCGACGAGATACAGGTTCTCGCGGCCGGTGAGCTTCTCGTCCACCGCCGCGTACTGGCCGGAGAGGCCGAGACACGCCCGTACGCCCTCCGGGTCGCCCAGCACGTCGCGCCCGGCCACCCAGGCCCGCCCGGAGTCCGGCCGCAGCAGGGTGGACAGCACCCGGACGGTGGTGGTCTTCCCGGCTCCGTTGGGTCCGAGCACGCCCAGCACGGTGCCGGGCGGCGCTTCGAGGTCCACGCCCGCCAGGGCCTGTTTGTCACCGAACCTCTTGGTGAGCCCCTCGGCGCGTATCGCCAGGGGGTGTTGAGCCGTCATCGTTGCCTCTCGTTCGGAGGATCGGGCGTGCGGGCCCTTCAGACCACGGCGATCCGGGCGCTTCTGGGCGTCAGATCCGTCCAGTTGCGCTCCACGTACTCCAGGCAGGCGCCGTGGCCGGCGGGGCCGAAGACCGGCTCCCACCCGGCGGGGACCTCGGCGAAGGAGGGCCACAGGGCGTGCTGGTCCTCGTGGTTGACGACCACCCGGTGCTGGGTCCTGGGGTCGTCGAAGGGGTTCGTCATGAGAGTTCTCCTCGTGCGGTGCGGTGGGCGGCGCGCAGGGCGCCTGCCACGGTGGTGCCGATCCGCTCGCGAGCGGCCGGCTGCATCATCTGGGCGTGCGCGCACGCCACGTCGTGGTTCTCGATGTGTCCGCTGATGTACGGCGCCCACAGACCGGTCCCGAAGGTGTCGGCGGGGCGCCCCTCGGTGGCGGTGAAGAAGAGGACCGGGCCGTGGAAGGTCCGCGGGGTGTACGCCCGCATCAGCCGCGCCTGGCCGGCGAAGTTGTCGACCATCGCGTCGATCGTGGCCGGTTCGAGCGACCCCAGGGGGCTGCCCGTACGGCGGAACTCGTCCCGTACGGAGGCCGCGTCGACGGCGTCCGCGCCCGCCAGGGCGTCCCCGTCCACCCCCAGATTGGCCAGCAGCGCGCGGAAGACCGTGTCCCGGCCGGCGCTGTCCAGGTCGTCCAGCGGGGCCAGCGGGAACGCGTCGGCGATGGTGAGCAGATCGACCCGCTCACCGGCCTCCTGGAGCTGGACGGCCATCTCCTGCACGACGTTGCCCCCGAAGGACCAGCCGAACAGGTGGTACGGGCCCTGCGGCTGGACCGCGCGCACCTCGGCCACATACACGGCAGCCATGGCCTCGATGGAGCCCGGGAAGGGCGCCGCGCCGTCCAGGTTCGGGGTCTGGAGCCCGTACACCGGCTGGTCGCTGTCGAGATGCGGCAGCAGTCCGCCGTACGACCAGGCGAGCCCGCCCGCCGGATGGACGCAGAACAGCGGGGGACGCCCGCCGGACGTGCGCAGCGGCAGCAGCGTCGCCAGCGGGTCGTCGTCCGCCGCGTCGAGCAGCCGGTCCGCGAGCGCGGCGACGGTCGGCGCCTCGAAGAGCGTACGGATGGAGACGTCCACGCCGAGCGCGGTACGCACCCGGCCGATGAGCCGGGTCGCGAGCAGCGAGTGGCCGCCGAGGGCGAAGAAGTCGTCGTCGATCATCACCCGCTCGACGCCGAGGACTTCCGCGAACAGCGTGCACAGGACGTCCTCACGCGGTCCGCGCGGGGCACGCCCGCCGTCCCCGCCGCGCTCCGGCGCCGCGGGGGCGGGCAGCGCCCGGCGGTCGGCCTTGCCGTGGGGGGTGAGCGGAATCCGGTCCAGGCCCTGCCAGCCGGAGGGCACCATGTAGGCGGGCAGAAAGCGCGCCGCGTGGTCGCGTACGGCGTCGAACCCGGCCGCGTCGAAGGCCGCGCCGCCCCCGGAGGCGGGCACGAGGTAGGCGGCCAGCCGCGTGCCGTCCTCGCCCTCGTGGGCGATCACGGCGGCCCGGCCGACGGCGGGGTGCTCTTCGAGGACCGCCACGATCTCGTCGGGCTCGACACGGAAGCCCCGGATCTTGAGCTGGCCGTCGGAGCGCCCGGCGAATTCGAGGGCCCCGTCGGCGGTGCGGCGCGCCCGGTCGCCGGTGCGGTACATCCGGCTTCCCGGCGGGCCGTACGGGTCGGGCAGGAACACGCGGGCGGTCTCCCCGGGCCTGCCGTGGTAGCCGAGGGCGAGGCTGTCACCGGCGAGGTGGAGATCCCCGGTAACCCCGGGCGGGGCCGGGCGCAGCGCCGCGTCCAGCACATGGGCGCGGGTGCCCGCCACCGGGGCGCCGAGCACCGGGCGGTCGGCCGAGTCGAGCGGGGCCTCCAGGGCGTCGACGGTGGCCTCCGTGGGACCGTAGAAGTTCCAGCAGCGCACGTCGGGGACGGCGCGCAGCTCGCTCCACAGCCCGGCGGGCACGGCCTCGCCGCCCAGGATCAGCACGGCGGGCCGGTGCGGCGCCGCCCGGTCCAGGAGGCCGGCGTCCAGCAGCTGCCGTGCATGGGCCGGGGTGGTCTCCAGGACGTCGAGGCGCCGGTCGCGTACGCGCGCCACGAGCCCTTCGGAGTCGCGTCGGGTGAGATCGTCCACGAGGTGGAGATGGTGCCCGTCGAGCATCCACAGCACCGGGTCCCACGACGCGTCGAAGGAGAGCGCGGCGGTCAGCGCCACCGCGAGCCGGCCCTGGCCCGTGGCGCGCACGGCGGGGGCGAAGACCTGCCGCCGGTGGTGCTCCAGCAGCCGGGCCAGGGAGCCGTGGCCGACCAGGACGCCCTTGGGCCGGCCGGTCGAGCCGGAGGTGTGCAGGAGGTACGCGGCGTCCCCGGAGCCCGGCGGCGCGAAGCCGCGGGGGGCGGCCGGGGCCTCCAGCGCGTGTGCCGCCGCGTCGCCGTCCAGCACCAGCCGGGGAGCGGCGGCGGGGATCCGGTCCTCGGCCGTCCGCGCGGTGACGGTCAGCCGGGGGCGGGCATCCGCCAGCACGGCCTCGATCCGTCCCTCGGGAAGCGAGGTGTCGACCGGCGCGTACACGGCACCGGCCTTGAGCACGCCGAGCAGCGTCGCGATCGAGTTGGTCGAGCGTGGCAGCAGGACCGTCACCGGGTCCCCGCGCCGTACACCCGAGGCGCGCAGCAGGGCGGCGATCCGGTCGGAGCGCGTGTCGAGCGCGGCGAACGAGAGCCGCCCGTCGGGCGCGGTGACCGCGATGTCCCCGCTGCGGGCCCCGGCCACGGTGAGCGCGAAGCGGTCCAGGACGGTGCCCGGATCGCCGGGGACCCGGCCGCCGTCGCCGAGCTCCAGCAGCCGCGCCTCCTCGGCCGGGTCCAGCGGGCCGAGGCCGGAGAGCGGCGCGTCCGGGTCGGCGACCGCGCGCTCCACCACCCGGGCGAACCACCGGCCGATCCGGTGGGCCGTCGCCGGGTCGAAGAGGTCCCGGCTGAACTCCAGGGTGCCGTCGAGGGCCGCGGGCCCGCCCTCGGCGCCGGGCCGCTCGGTGAAGCCGAACGAGAGGTCGAACTTGGCGCCCCCGGTCTCCACACCGCCGAGTTCGGCGTGGAGTCCGGGCAGGTCCAGCCGGGGCGGCCGGGTGTTGTTCAGGGTCAGCATCACCTGGAACAGGGGGTGGCGGGCGAGGGAGCGGGCCGGCCGCACCTCCTCCACCAGCCGCTCGAAGGGGAGTTCCTGGTGGGCGTAGGCCGCCAGGTCCGTCTCCCGCACCCGGGCCAGCAGCTCCCTGAAGGTCGGATCACCGGAGGTGTCCACCCGCAGGGGGAGCGTGTTGACGAAGAAGCCGACCAGCCCGTCCAGCGCCTCGTCCGTCCGGCCCGCGACGGGCGTCCCGATGGTGAGGTCGTCGCCCGCGCCCAGCCGCCGCAGCAGCACCGCCAGCGCGGTGTGCAGCACCATGAAGGTGCTGGAGGCGCAGGACGAGGCCAGTTCGGCGACGGCGGCCGAGGTCGCGGACGGCAGCCGGAGCGGGACCGTACCGCCGTCGCCGGTGGGAACGGCGGGTCGCGGACGGTCGGTGGGCAGCGGGGTCTCCTCGGGAGCCCCCGCCATCCTGCCCACCCAGTGGGCGAGTTGACGGGACAGGAGGGAGCCCGGGTCCGCCGGGCCGCCGAGCAGGGTCCGCTGCCACAGGGTGTAGTCGACGTAACTCACCGGCAGGGGAGCCCAGTTCGGGGCGCGGCCCGCCGTGCGGGCGGCGTAGGCTCCGGCGAGGTCCTCGGCCAGCGGTCCCATCGACCATCCGTCGGCGGCGATGTGATGCACCGTCAGCAGGAGTACGTGGCGGTCCCCGGCCTGTCGGAACAGCTCGGCGCGCAGGGGGATGTGGCGCGACAGGTCGAAGGGGCGCGTCGCGTGGTCGCGCAGCACACCGTCCAGAGCGGACTCCTCGACGGCTGTCACCGGCAGTCCGGGGCGGGCGTCGCCCGGGTCCAGCACGGCCTGGAAGGGCTCCCCGCCGTGCTCCTGCACGACCGTGCGCAGGCTTTCGTGGCGGGCCACCACATCGCCCAGCGCGCAGTGCAGCGCGTGCCGGTCCAGATGTCCCGTCAGCCGTACCGCGATCGGAAGGTGGTAGGCGCCGTCGTCCGGGTCCATCCGGTGCAGGAACCACAGCCGCCGCTGGGCGGGGGAGAGCGGTGGACGGGCGGGCCGGGTGGCGCGCCGCAGGGCGGGGCGCGCGGCGCCCGCCTCGTCCAGGCGCTCCGCGAGGGCGGCGGGCGTCGTCGACTCGAAGAGTGAGCGGACCGGCAGTTCGACGCCGAAGGCGGCCCGGACACGGCCGACCAGGCGGGTGGCGAGCAGGGAGTGCCCGCCGAGTTCGAAGAAGTCACCGTCGCGGGAGACCTGCGCGACCCCCAGGCTCTGGGCGAACAGCGCGCACAGGATCTCCTCGCGCGCCGAACGGGGCGGATCGGCGTCGGCCCCCTCGGCCCCGCCGTGTTCGTCGCTCTCCGGGGTCACGGGGAGGGCGCCGAAGTCCACCTTGCCGTGCGCGGTCAGGGGGAGCGCGTCGACCCGCACCACGACGGAGGGCACCATGTAGGCGGGCAGCCGGTCCGCAGTGAAGGCCCGCAGTTCACGGGCGGACGCCCGCTGACCGTCGCAGGGCACGACCCAGGCGGCGAGCCGGCCCCCGCCCTCGGTGTCCGGCCGTACGGTGACGGCCGCCTGCGCCACCCCGGGGTGACCGGTCAGCGCGGCCTCCACCTCGCCGGTCTCGACGCGGAAGCCCCGCACCTTGATCTGGCCGTCTGCGCGCCCCGCGTACTCCAGCCGGCCCTCCCCGCGCCGCACCAGGTCACCGGTGCGGTACATCCGGGTGCCCGGCGGGCCGTAGGGGTCGGGGAGGAAACGCTCGGCGGTGGTGGCGGAGCGGTTCTCGTACCCCCGCGCGAGACCGGCCCCGCAGAGGTACAGCTCGCCGGTCACCCCGGGCGCCACCGGGCGCAGCCGTGCGTCGAGGACCCGCGCCCGGGTGTGCGCCACCGGGTGGCCCAGGTGCGGCCGGCTGCCGGGGGTGATCCGGCCCATCACGCTGTCGACGGTGGCCTCGGTGGGCCCGTAGAGATTCCACACGGCGACGTCGTCCAGGGCGGCCAGCTCGTTCCACAGCGACTCGTTGACGGCCTCCCCGCCGAGCGCGAGGACCCGGGGCCGGGGCCGGCCCGCCGCGAACAGCCCGCAGCTCCTGAGCTGTTCCAGGAAGGACGGGGTGGTCTCGACGACATCGATCCCGCTGTCGTGCAGGAAGGCGGTGAGCGCCTCCGGGTCGCGCCGTACGGTGTCGTCCACCAGATGCAGTTCGTGCCCGGCGATCATCCACAGCAGCGGGTCCCAGGACGCGTCGAACGTCATGGCGGCGGTCAGCGCGACCCGCAGGGGAAGACCGTTGTTGGCGCGCTCCGCCGGTGCCATCAGCCTCTCCTGATGGCTCGCGAGGAGGTTGGCCAGCGCGCGGTGTTCGACGACCACCCCCTTGGGGCGGCCCGTGGAGCCCGAGGTGTAGAGGACGTAGGCCGCGTCCTGGGCGACCGGCGGCGCGGGCAGCTCCCCGAGGAACTGATCCCCACCGGGCAACTCCCCACCGGGCAACTCCCCACCGGGCGACTCCCCGCCGGGCGACTCCCCATCCGTCCACTCCCCACCGGACGACTCCACGCGGGTCCGCGGCCGGAGGTCCGGATCGTCCAGCGGCAGCAGGTCACGTACGGGCGGCAGCGCGTCGGCCACCTCTGCCGTCGTGAGCACGAGCCGGGGCGACGCGGTCTCCAGGATCAGTTCGTTGCGGGCCCGCGGATGGGAGGGATCGAGCGGTACGTGGACGGCGCCGGCCCGCGCCACCCCCAGCAGCGCCACGACGTGCAGCGAGGTCCGGGGGAGCGCGACGGCCACCCGGTCGCCGTGCCGGACGCCTGACGCGTGCAGGACCCGCGCCAACCGCTCCGCGCGCTCATGGAGTTCACCGAAGGTGAGCCGGCCGTCGGCGGCGACGACCGCGGTGCGGCCAGGAGTGACGATCACGCGGGTGGCCAGCACGTCCAGCACCGTCCAGTGCGGCACGTCGAGCCCGGGGTGGCCGGGCTCCATCTGTCCCCGTGGACGGGGGATGGCGCGCGGCAGTTCGTCCAGCGCGGCCCTGCGCTGTTCGGCCGTCAGGAAGTCGAGATCCGGGTACGGCAGGTCGGGCGTGGTCAGCGCGGCGGTCAGCAGCCGGACGAAGTGCTCGGCGAACCGTTCGGCCGTCCCGCGGTCGAACAGGTCCTCGCTGTACTCCAGTTCGCCGGTGATCCCGGCCGGCGCGCCCGCCACGTCGTGATGTTCCAGCAGGTCCCAGGTCAGGTCGAACTTGGCGCCGCCCCGCCCGACCGACGGGTCGTGGCGCACGGTCAGGCCGGGCAGCGCGGCGCGCGGCGGCGGGGTGTTGTTGAGGCTGAGCATCACCTGGAACAGCGGATGGCGCGACAGGGTGCGGGCGGGGGCCAGCTCCTCCACGATCCGCTCGAAGGGCAGTTCCTGATGGCCGTACGCGGTCAGGTCGGCGTCCCGTACCCGGTGCACCAGCTCCCGGAACGCGGGGTCGCCCGAGGTGTCCGCGCGCAGCACGAGCGTGTTGACGAAGAACCCGACCAGGTCGCCGACGCTCTCGTCGGTACGGCCCGCGACGGGGGTGCCGATCGCGATGTCCTCCCCGGCGCCGAGCCGGGTCATGAGGGCGGCGAGCGCCGCGTGCAGCACGATGAAGGCGCTCGCCCCGGTGGCTCCCGCCAGCTCCGCGAGGGCGCGATGGGCCGCCGCACCGATCCGTACCGGTACGACGGCTCCCGCACCCGAGGGCCGGACCGGGCGCGGCCGGTCGGCGGGGAAGGTCACCTCGTGGGCCGGCGCGTCGAGCACACGGGACCAGTGGGAGAGCCGCCGCCGGGCGAGGCTGCGCTCGTCGCGGGGGTCGCCCAGCAGCTCGCGCTGCCACAGCGCGTAGTCGGCGTACTGGACGGGCAGCGGCTCCCAGGCGGGCGCCGTGCCGCTCCCGCGCGCGGTGTAGGCGTCGGAGAGGTCACGCGTCAGCGGCGCCATGGACCAGCCGTCGGCGGCGATGTGGTGCAGCGTCAGCACGAGCAGATGGTCCTCGGCGCCGTACGCGAACAGCTCCGCCCGCAGCGGCAGGCCGTGCTCCAGGTCGAACGGGGAGGTGTCCGGCCGGGCCGTCCCCTCGGCCACCTCGGTCACGGAGAGCGTCGGCCGTGCCGACTCCGCCGGCAGGACGCGCTGGTACGGGCCGTCCGCGTCCTCGGCGAAGACCGTCCGCAGGCTCTCGTGACGCCCGACCAGGTCCGCCAGGGCGTCGGAGAGCGCCGAGCGGTCCAGCGGTCCGCTCAGCCGCAGCGCGACCGGCAGGTGGTAGGCGGTGCCCGCCCCGCCCATCTTCTCCAGCAGCCACAGCCCCTGCTGGCCGGAGGAGAGCGGCAGCCGGCCCGGACGCGGCACGACCGCCGTCAGCAACGGCCGGGCCGGTGCCGCGGTGTCCAGGAGCGCGGCCAGGGCGGCCGGGGTCGGCGACTCGAACAGCGACCGGATCGGGATCTCCGCGCGGAAGCGCCCGCGGATCCGGCTCACCAGCCGGGTCGCGAGCAGCGAATGGCCGCCCAGCAGGAAGAAGTTGTCGTCCCGGCCGACCTTGGGCAGCCCCAGGCAGTCCGCGAAGACCTCGCACATCAGCGCCTCGTCCGGGGTGCGCGGCGCGCCGCCGGACGCCGTGACCGGACGGGCCGTCGGCAGCCGGCCGGTGTCCAGCTTGCCGTTGGGGGTGAGCGGCAGCCGCTCCACCGCGGCGTAGGCGGTGGGCACCATGTGCTCGGGGAGCGCCTCGGCCAGCGCGTCCCGCACCGCCGCCGGGTCCGGCTCGGGGAGGCCGGGGTCCGCCACCCAGTACGCGGCGAGCCGCTCCACACCGTCCTCGGGAGCCGTCAGCACGACCGCCGCCCCGGCGATCCCGGGCAGCCCCCGCAGAACCGTCTCGATCTCACCGGTCTCCACCCGGTGGCCGCGGAGCTTGATCTGCCGGTCGCTGCGGCCCAGGTACTCCAGCGACCCGTCCGCGCCCCAGCGCGCCAGATCCCCGGTGCGGTACATCCGGCCGCCGGGCGGGCCGAACGGGTCGGGGAGGAACCGTTCCGCCGTCAGCCCCGTACGGCCCGCGTAGCCGCGTGCGACGCCCTCGCCGGCGAGGTACAGCTCACCCGTCGCGCCCTGCGGCAGGGGGTGGAGAGAAGGGTCCAGCACATAGGCCTGGGCCCCGGTGACGGGGCGCCCGATGACCGGCCTGCCACCGGTGACCCGGCTGGTGACCGCGTTGACGGTGGTCTCCGTCGGGCCGTAGAAGTTGAACACCAGCAGATCGGGGTGGACGGCGAGTTCGTTCCACAGCGAGTCGTCGACGGCCTCACCGCCGAGCGCGATGACCCGCGGCCGGTGGCCGCCCGCCGTGAGGAGACCGGCGGCGACCATCTGCCGGAGATGGCTGGGGGTGGTCTCGACGGCGTCGATGCGGTACGTGGCCAGGAACTCCACCAGCGCCTCGGGGTTCCTGCGGGTGTCGTCGTCGACGAGGTGCAGTTCGTGCCCGGCGACCATCCACAGCACCGGGTCCCAGGACGCGTCGAACGAGGTCGCGGCGGTCAGGGCGACCCGCAGCCGGCGCCCCAGCGCCCGTTCGGCGAGCGCGTGGGAGTCCCGGCGGTGGTGGTCGAGCAGATTGCTCAGGGAGCGGTGCTCCACGACGACCCCCTTGGGGCGGCCCGTCGACCCGGAGGTGTAGATGATGTACGCGGCGTCGTGCGCGCCGGGACGGACCGGCTCCCGCCCACCGTCGGCCCGGTCCACCGCCGCCGCGTCCACGAGGGCCGGGTCCACCAGGGGGAGCACACCTGCGGGGTCCAGCCGGGCCACGCCCTCGGCCGCCGCCACCAGTACGGCCGGACCCGCGTCCTCGATCATGTACGCGAGCCGGTCGGCGGGGTACGCGGGGTCGAGCGGCAGATAGGCCGCCCCGGTCCGCATCACCGCGAGCATCGCCGCCACCAGGTCGGTGGAGCGGGCGAGCCCGACCGCCACGCAGGTCCCGGGCCGGGCGCCCCGCGCGGACAGCACGGCGGCGAGGGCGTCGACCCGCTCCGCGAGTCCGCCGAACGTCAGCCGGGTCTCCCCGTGCACCACCGCTGTCGCGTCGGGGGTACGGCGCGCCTGGTCGGCGAGTTGCTCGGGCAGCGTCTTCGCCGGCTCCGTCGCCCCGGGACGCGCGCTCCGTCCGGCGCCGAGGCCGATGACCCGGCGCTGCTCGTCGTCGCCCACGATCCGCAGCGAGCCGATCTGACGGTCCGGGTCGTCGGCGAACGCCTCGATCAGCCGGCCGAAGCGCTCATGGTGCCCGGCGAGTTCCGCGCGGGAGCAGAGCAGGGGGTTGGCCAGCAGATCGATCCCGAGCCCGCCGTCCGCGTACGACGCGTGGACCGCGACGGTCAGGTCCGCCACGGGGCCGATCGAGAGATTGCGCAGGATCGCGGTGGACGGGCCGAACCGCAGAGTGTCGTCGAAGGCCAGCACATTGACCGAAGGCCCCGTCAGAGGCTCGTTCCGCCCCGTCAGACCGCGTTCGGCGCGCAGGCTCTCGGCGGGGAAGCGCTGATGCCCGAGAATCCGCCGCGCCTGCGCCGAGGCCCGCTTGGCGACCTCCGCCACCCGGTCCGACGCGGATATCTCCAGCCGCAGCGGGAGCACGTTGGAGAGCATGCTCGGCGTGGCACGCGCCACCGGCGTCCGGCGTCCGGTCACGGGAAGCCCGAGGACGACCTCGCCGACTCCGTGGCGGCGGTGCAGATAGACCCCGGTGGCCGCCATGAAGAACGTCGGCCAGGCCACCCCGGCCCGCCGGGCCGCGGCGCGCAGCCGGTCCGCCCCGGCCGCACCGGACTCCCGTGCCACGGAATGGAATCCGTGGCCGGGCGGAGCGGACACCTCGGCGATCCCGGTCGGTGCCGGCGCCCCGTCCAGGTACTCCGCCCAGAAGGCGCGGTCGGCCGTGTACGCCTCCGAGCCGTGGTAGGCGCGGTCCTCCTCGACGACCGCGTGGAGTCCGGCGCCCGGTGTTCCGGCGGGCGGCACCTGAGCGGCGGCAGGGCGGGTGTAGACCTCGGCGATACGGGCCAGCGCGAGGGCCGCGCCGTAACCGTCCAGGGCGAGATGGTGCACCTGCTGGTGGAAGAGGTGGCGCCGTTCGCCCAGCCGGTAGAGGGCCATCCGGACCAGGGGCCCCCGGGCGAGGTCGGCCGGCGCCGCCAGGTCCGCCCGCATCCGGCGCAGCGCCTCACCGTACGGGTCCTCCGCCGCGGACAGGTCGGCCAGCGCGACATCGACGCCGCCCGACGGGTGGACCGTCTGGAAGGGAACGCCGTCACGCTCCCCGAAGGTCAGCCGCAGCGCGTCCGTCTCCGCGACCACCTGGCGGACGGCCGCCCCCAGACGTGCCGGGTCCATGGGGCCGGTGACATCGGCGAATTCGGCGACGTTGTACGAAGGGTTTTCCGGATCGAGCTTCTGCGCGAACCACAATCCCCTTTGAGCGGCGGTCAGGGGAAGGACCTTCGGCACAGTGCCGTCGTACATCGCGTCGGTCACGGATTCTTACCTCTACAGGTTCCTGGCGTCGAGAAGCGCACGGAAGAGCGCACGGACGGCTGTTCGCCGGGCCCCGACCGATGTCCTCCTCGAAATCCGCCGTCGCCGCCCGAAAGATGCTGACGGGAATGTGTTCGGAGACACGGCGGCGACGGATTGCCGCTGTGATCCACCCCACATGACGGCTGCTCAGGCGTTCGCGAATCTCGCGAGGAGAGCTGGGTCACATCTTCCCGGTGAGCCGATCCGATCCCTCACCGGCAACGAACGTCAGGCTGAGAAGGCTGTTCCGTACGACACTTGGAGAACCTTTGCGTACTCCCCATTCGATCCTGCGCCGGGGAATCGTGACCGCGACCGCGGGAGCGATTCTGCTGATATCGGCGGGCGTCGCCGCGGCGGCTCCCGTTCCCGCGCCCGAACGGAAACAGGCCGCGGCGACCACCCCCTTGTCGAACGCCTACCGTGGCGTTCAGGGGGCCAATTTCTGTCTGCTGTCCCGCTGCACCGTCGGCGCCGCCGGAACGGGCGGGTCGACCGGACCGAGCAATACCCAGGGCGCCAATGTCTGCCTGCTGGCCCTCTGCACCGTGCGCCCCTGAAACGGCGCGTCCCCGCGGCGTGGGTTCCACGAACGGCCGCCCCGTTCCGCGGGCCTCGTGGAGGTCCGCGGAACGGGGCGGATGGGCGGCGGGGCGCGCGGGCTACGCGGTGGCCGCCGCCGCGGCGCGGCCCGCCTGACGGCCGGAGAACAGGCAGCCGCCGAGGAACGTGCCCTCCAGGGACCGGTATCCGTGCACCCCGCCCCCGCCGAACCCGGACACCTCGCCGGCCGCGTACAGACCGGGGACCGGAGTGCCGGACGCGTTCAGCACCCGGCCCGAGAGGTCGGTCTGGAGCCCCCCGAGGGTCTTGCGGGTGAGGATGTTGAGCCGCACGGCGATCAGCGGGCCCGCGCTCGCGTCCGTGATCCGGTGCGCGGAGGCGGTACGGCTGAGGGTGTCCCCGGGGTAGGCGAGGGCGTTGCGGATCCCCATCACCTGGGCGTCCTTGGTGTACGGGTTCTCGATCTCGCGGTCCCGGGCGTCGATCTGGCTCTTCAGGTCGGCCAGGTCGATGAGGCTGGTCCCGGTCAGCCGGTTCATACCGGCGACCAGTTCGGGCAGGGTCGTGGCGACGACGAAGTCGACCCCGTTCTTCTTGAACTTCTCGATCGGCTCGGGGCTCTGCCAGATGCGCGAGAGGAGCTTCAGTATGTCCTTGTTCGTCAGGTCCGGGTTCTGCTCCGAGCCCGACAGGGCGAACTCCTTCGCCAGGATCTTCTGCGTCGTCACGAACCAGGAGTGGTCGTGGCCGCTCGCGGTGATCGACCTCAGGGTGTTCAGGGTGTCGTACCCGGGGAAGTCCGGGGCCGAGAAGCGTTTGCCGGTCGCGTCGAACCACAGCGACGAGGGGCCCGGCA
Source organism: Streptomyces sp. NPDC059092 (assembly GCF_042756365.1). Lineage (NCBI taxonomy): Bacteria > Bacillati > Actinomycetota > Actinomycetes > Kitasatosporales > Streptomycetaceae > Streptomyces > Streptomyces sp. NPDC059092. Next base: position 42,093 of record NZ_JBHZEJ010000018.1, on the reverse strand, counting down.
GGATACGGATGCCGTGGTCCGGCCAGATCGGGTCGTAGTTCCGCAGGCCCTCGGTGTAGTGCCACATCCGGTCGGGGTTGACGATCCGTCCGCCGGCCTTCTCGGTGATGGCGAGCATCCGGCCGTCCACATAGGCGGGCACACCGGTGATCATGTTCTTGGGCGGGGTGCCGAGGCGGGCGGGCCAGTTCTGCCGTACGAGATCGTGGTTGGCGCCGATCCCGCCGGAGGTGACGATCACCACCGGGGCGCGGAGCTCGAAGTCACCGACGACGGTCCGGGAGGTGGCCTTGCCGCGGGCGGCCGAGCTGGGCTCCAGGACCGCTCCGCGTACACCGGTGACGGCGCCGCCGGTCCGCACCAGCTCGTCGACCCGGTGCCGGAACTTGAACGTCACCAGGCCGGAGGCGACCGCGGCCCGCACCTTCTTCTCGAACGGCTCGACCACCGCCGGTCCCGTCCCCCAGGTGACATGGAAACGGGGCACCGAATTGCCGTGCCCGTCCGCCAGACCGCCGCCGCGCTCGGCCCAGCCGACGATGGGGAACCAGCGCACGCCCAGCCCGTACAGCCAGGACCGCTTCTCCCCGCCGGCGAAGTCCACGTACGCCTCGGCCCACTGGCGCGCCCAGTGATCCTGGCCGCGCGGATCGGTCACCCCCCGGTCGAAGCCGGCCGTGCCCAGCCAGTCCTGCCAGGCCAGTTCATGGGAGTCCTTGACCCCCATGAGCCGCTGCTCGTCGGAGTCCACGAAGAAGAGGCCGCCGAACGACCAGAACGCCTGCCCGCCCAGATTGGACTCGGGTTCCTGGTCGAGGAGGAGCACCTTCCGCCCGGCCGCGGCCAGTTCCGCCGTCGCGACCAGCCCCGCCAGACCGCCGCCGACGACGATCGCGTCCGCGTCCGAGGACGCGGCCGAGGACGCGAAGGCCGGCAGGGTCCCGGAGAAGGCCGCCGCGCCGGCGATCACCCCGCCCGCCACCGTCAGCGCGCGACGGCGGCTGAACGCGGCCGGGTCCGCGGGCCTCTCCGGATTCTCCGTGCTCTCCGACTTCTCCGGCTTCTCCATGGGGGGCCTTCCGAAAGGGGACGCGGGGGAGGTGTTGCCACGATGACCCTGCTGTTACCGTGCGGTAGCCCACAGATAATCAGGTCGCCACAGAAGTGCGGTAGTAGCCGGGTGCCAACGCGTCCGCCCCGTCGTTGTGGCCCGGCGACAGTGCTCCTCGACACAGCTCCGACGGAGAAGGGCGAGGCTCATGACGGTCACCCACCAGCGCGAGCCGGTCACCGAGATCCTGCGGGCCATGGCCGTCGACCCGGCCGTGTGCGGCGAACTCGTCCACGCGGCACGTACCCGTTCGCCCGAAGTGGCCGAGCTCGCCGAGGCGGAGAACCGCCGGCATGTGTCCGCCCTGGTCACCGCCGCCGGCCAGTGGTTCGCCACCCTCGACCGGGTCGAGGAGCAGAGCTTCGCCGCCGCCCTGCTGCTCGGCGCCGACCGGGCGGGCCAGAGCGTGCCGGTGACCGCCGTCCTGCGCGGCGTGCAGGCAGCCCTCACCCGCGCGGTGGAGATCGCCGTCGACCGCAGCAGGGCCGCCGGGGTCCCCGACGGCCTGCTGCTCTCGGCGGTCCTGCTGCTCAAGGAGTACGGCGACGCCGTCGAGCGCCATGTGGTCCACGGTTACCGCACCGCCGAACAGCGCGTACCGCACACGCCGGGCGGGGTCCGGGCGCGACTGCTGAGACAACTGCTCGGGGGCGGTCCGCCGCCGTCCGCCGAGGAACTGGCGCGGGCCGGCATCCGGCCGGACCGCGCGCGCCACTGCCTCGTCGCCGAGGCCACGGGCCCCGCGCGCACCCGGCTGCTCGCCCCACGGACCGGCTCCCGGTCCGCCTCCCCGTGCGGCGACTTCGCGCTGGTCGACGGGCGCCTGGTGGGGCTCTGCCCCCGGCCACCGCGCGCCGAGGAGATCCCGGCGGGCGCCCTCGTCGTGGTCTCGCCGGCCGTCCCCCTGGACGCCCTGCGCCCGGTGCACCGGCTCTGTGCCCGCGCCCTGGAGATCGGCGGCCGGCGCGGGTGGCGCGGCGTGTACGGACTCACCGACTTCGCCGCCGAGATCGCCCTGTTGGACCAGCCGCTCCTCGGCGCGTACCTGACCCGCGGGCTGCTGGGATCCCTCGACCCCTCGGACGACTTCCACCGCCAACTCGCCCTCACGGCACTGACGTTCCTCGACCACGGGCGGCGGCTCGACCAGACGGCCGCGACCCTGTTCACCCACCCCAACACCGTCCGCTACCGGCTCGGCAGGCTCCAGCAGATCACGGGGGAGCCGCTGACCGGACCCCGTCACGACGGCCCGCCCGGCCCGTTGGCCACCCTGCACTGGTGGTGGGCGCTGACCACCTGGCTGGACCCGCGCCCGGACGCCCTGTAGGGCTCACCCGCGCCCGTTCCGCAGGGCTCACGTACGCCCGTGGGAAAGCCGGCCGAGAGAGTCCAGCGCCTCTTGGGCGGCCCCGGCCCAGTGCGGCGCCCCGGCCTTCCGCGCGACCGCCAGCGCCCGCCGGTAGTGGTCCGCCGCCCGCTCGCGCTCCCCGCACGCGAGAGCGAGGTCACCGAGGTGCCGCGCCACCGGGCCGAGACAGAGCAGCCCGCTCCCCGCACCCGCCAACTCGCCCTCGGCGGGCAGCAGCCGGTCGTACGTACGCCACATCACCGGCCGGTCCCCGACCCCGACGGCGGCCCGGGCGAGCAGACACAGCCGGGCTTCGAGGAGCAGATCGGCGGGTGACTCGGGGACGGCGCGCACCGCGGTCCCGGCCGCGCCGCGGCGTCCCGCGGCGAGCAGGGCCAGCGGACGCACCCAGGGCGTGTACGGGCCCCACCGCGCGTCCTCGTCCACCCGCGCCGGCTCGTCCGCCTGGAGGCGCAGACACAGCAGCGCGAGCGGGAGCAGGCCCTCCGCCATGCCCGGCATACCGCTGCCGGCCAGCGCCCGGCCGCCCGCGCGGTACGCGGCCTCCGCCTCCTCCCGCCGCCCCGCGACGGCCGGCCGCAGAGCGGCGTACCACCGGGTGAACACGCCCACGAGAGGGATGCCGTACCGCTCCGCGAGCCGGTCGACGGCGTCCGCGTGCCCGTCGGCCCCGGCGAGGTCGGCGAGCGCGGAGCGGGCCTGGACGAGGATCAGACGGCCCAGCACCTCGAAGGTCACCAGCCGGTGCCGGACGGCCAGTTCGACGAGTTCCGTGCCGATACCGGCGCGCTCGGGCGCCAGACCCGCCCGCTGGAAGGCGTGCAGGAAGCGCCCGTTGAGGGCGAGGCCGAGCAGCGCCGGGTCGCCCAGCCGGCGCGCGAGGGCCTCCGCCTCCCGCGCCGCCCCGGGCCCCCGGTCGGCGGGCGTACCCCGCAGCTCCTGGGCGAGCGTGCCCAACAGCCGCACGCGCCGCGCCGTCCGGTCCCCGGGCAGCGCGGCCAGGGTGCGCTCGATCGTCGCGGCGATCCGCCCCGACAACTCCGCGTCGTCGTTGCGGGTCCAGATCGCGGGCACGTCGAAGGCGCCGACCACCTCGGCGGTGAGCACCGGATCACCCAGCGCCCCGGCCGTGGCGACCGCCTCCGCCCGGTGCGCCCGCGCGGCCTCCAGGTCCCCGGTCACGGCCAGCGCGCGCACCATCCCCATGACCGCCTCCAGACGGCCGCGTACGTCGTCCCCGGCGCCCCGGTCATGGGCGGCGACGGCCTGCCGCCACAGCCGCAGCGCCTCGTGCGGGGCGAACGCCCGCTCGGCCCGCACGGCAGCCGCCCGCGCGTAGCGGGCTGCCTTGTCCGCCGTGGCCCGGCTCCCGGCGTGGCCGAAGTGATGGGCGAGGGAGGCGACGTCATCGGGGTGCAGGCGCTCGACCGCCTCGGCGACCGCCGCGTGCCAACGCGCCCTGCGCGGCCCGGAGACGTCGTCGTACAGCGTGTCGCGCACCAGCGCGTGGGCGAACCGCAGCCGCCCCGGCCCCTGTTCGGTGAGGAAGCCCGCGGCCAGCGCGGACTCCAGCGCGTCGAGCACCACGTCCTCGTCCGTCCCCAGGGTGAGCAGCACCTCCACGCCGACGTCCCGGCCGGCCACCGCCGCCTGCCGCAGCACCGTCCGCGCCGGCCCCGGCAGCCGCGCCAGCCGGTGGCGGATGACGTCCCGCACCCCGGCGGGGACGGCGTCCAGCGCCGCGCTCCCCTCGGCGTCGACCAGCCGCGCCAGTTCCCGGACGAAGAAGGGGTTGCCGCCGCTGCGCCGGTGGATGCCCCGCGCGGTCGGCGCGTCCAGGTCCCGCCGGACGAGGGTACGGACGAGGGCGTCCGTGGCCGCCTCGGGCAGCCCGCCCACGTACACGCGGACGGGTTCCGTACGGGCGAACCCGGCGAGCGCGTCGGTCAGGCCGGGGGAGATCTCCGTGGCCCGGTAGGTGCCGACGAGCAGGACAGGGCCCGCGACGGACTCCGTGACCAGGGCGGACAGCAGATCCAGGGTCTCCTCACCCGCCCGGTGCAGATCGTCGAGGACCAGCAGTACGGGACCGCGGTCCGCCACCGTGCCCAGGTACGAGACGGCCGCCCGGTGCGCGCGGAAGCGGGCGGCGGCCCGGTCCGCGGGCGGCGCGCTCCGCGGACCGGCGACGTCCTGTGCGGAGGCGTCGGCGACGTCCCGCGTGGCGGCGTCCGGCGGGGGCCCGGCTCCCGAGGCGGCCAGGGCCGTCACGATCTGCGTCCACGGCCAGCCGCCCGGCGCCCCGTCGTGTTCCGGGCAGCGGCCCCACGCGGCGGTCCACCCCCGCGCCCTCAGCGCGTCGGTCAGCGCCTCGGCGAGCGCGGTCTTCCCCGCGCCCGGATCGCCGGAGACCAGCGCCAGGGCGAGCTCGCCGCGCCGTACGGCCATGGCGGCGGCCCCCTCCAGCAGGGCCAGCTCCCCGGCGCGCCCCACGAACGGCCGCCCGTACGGCGCCGCCGCGGCCCGCGCTCTCCCTCCACGCGGGGCGCCCTCTGCCGCCTCGGGCCCGCCGGGCGCCAGGGGTTTGACGGGAGGCCCCAGGAGACGGGGGTCCTGGGCGAGGATGCCGGCCTCCAGCTCGCGCAGCCCGGGGCCGGGGTCCACGCCCAGCTCTCCGGCCACCGTCCGCCCGGCCCGGCGCAGCACGGCGAGGGCGTCGCCCTGCCGGCCCGACCGGTACAGCGCCAGCGCCCACAGCCGCCAGGCGTCCTCGCGCAGCGGATGGGCCCCGGCGTGGGCCGCCAGATCCGGTACCGCCTCCGCGGCCCGCCCCAGCTCCAGCAGCGCCTGAGCGCGCCGCTCCACGGCCAGCAGCCGCAGCCCGTCCAGGCGGGTGATCTCCCCGTGCGCCCATCCCTCGTCCGTGAACTGCGCGTACGCGGGACCGTGCCAGAGCGCCAGCGCCCGGTCCAGACGGGTCAGCGCCTCCCCGGCCCGCCCCGCCGCCAGCAGCGGACCGGCCGCGCCCGTCGCCGCCTCGAACCGCCAGGCGTCCACCGCGTCCGGAGCCGCGCGCAACGCGTAGCCGGGGGAGACCGTCACCAGCAGCCGTGCGGGGGCGCGGGGCGGCCGGTCGGGCTCCAGGGCGCGGCGCAGCGCGGAGACGAACGTCTGGATCGCCCCGGCCGCGCCGTCCGGGGGCCGTTCCCACAGGTCTTCGGCCAGCCGGGCCACGGGGACGACCCGGCCCCGCGCGATCAGCAGCCGGGCCAGCACCGCCCGGTGCCTCGGCCCCTTAAGGGCGAGCGGCCCGCGCCGGTCCGACGCCTCCAGCGGGCCCAGCACACCGAAGGTCACCTCCGGTCCGGCCGCCTCGCTGGTCATCCCGCCAATGTAGCGGGCCACCGCCGGTAAGCCCTGGTCAGCTGTTGCTGACCGGTTGCTGATCGCCGCCCCGCAGGCTGTTCCCGGAGCACAGCAGGACCCGTACACATCCACCCCGTACGAAGGACTCGCACCATGGAACCCAGGCCCAGGATCAGCGGATTCGACGAGCGGCGCGTCACCGTCGCCGAGGGCGTCCGGCTCAACGTCGCCGTGGGCGGCTCAGGAAGCCCCGTCGTACTGCTGCACGGCTTCCCCCAGACCCATCTCATGTGGCGGCACGTCGCCGCCGACCTGGCCGCCGATCACACCGTCATCTGCCCCGACCTGCGGGGCTACGGCGACAGCGACAAGCCCGCCGACACCGACGGGCAGACCTACTCCAAGCGCACGATGGCCGCCGACATCGTCGCCCTCGCCCGTGCGCTCGGCCACGAGCGCTTCGCCCTGGCCGGCCACGACCGGGGCGCCCTGGTCGCCGTACGGGCCGGTCTCGACCACCCCGAGGCGGTCACCCACCTCGCCTCGCTGGACGTCCTGCCGACGCTGGACATGTGGGACGTCCTGCACGGCACCTCAGCCGCCGTCGGCTTCCACCTCTATCTGATGGCCCAGCCCCCCGGCCTGCCCGAAGAGTTGATCGGCGCCGCCCCGGACGCCTTCTTCGGCCACTTCCTGGACATCTGGGCCCGGGACCCGGAGGCGATCCCCGCCCCCGTTCGCGCCGCCTATCTGAAGGCGTCCCGCGAGGCCGTCGTCTCCATCGTCGCCGACTACCGGGCCTCGGCCGCCGTCGACGTCGCGCACGACCTGGCCGACCGCGAGGCCGGGAACCGGCTGCGTATGCCGGTGACCGTCCTCCAGCAGGACTGGGGCTCGGCCCTCGGCTTCGACGCCGCCGCGCTCTGGGAGGCGTGGGCCCCCGACCTGGACCACTCCTCCGTCTCCCTGGGCCACTTCATGGCCGAGGAGGCCCCGGCCGAGGTCGTCAAGGCGCTGCGCGCCCTCCTGGCCAGGTAGCCGCCGGGGAGCGGACGCGCGCAACAGCGCCGTAGGGAGGGGGCAATGCGCGGGAAACGAATTCAACAGAAAGTTGATTCGCTCCCCGTCCGCCCCCTCTCACCGCCGGAGGCACCCGTGTCCCAGGGAACCGTTCCGTCCCCGCATCCCGTCGACCGGATGCCGCCGCCCGGCCGCCTCGGGCTGCTCGGGCTCCAGCACGTGCTGGTCATGTACACGGGCTGCGTGACCGTGCCGCTGGTCTTCGGCGCGGCGGCGAAGCTCGACACGTCCACCATCGGGCTGCTGATCAACGCCGATCTGCTGGTGGCCGGAGTGATCACGCTGCTCCAGGCGCTCGGCGTCGGCCGGATCCTCGGCGTACGCCTGCCGGTCGTCGCGGGCGCCACGTTCACCGCCGTCACCCCGATGATCCTGATCGCGGGCGAGTACGGCATGCGGGCCGTGTACGGGTCGATGATCGCCGCGGGGGTCTTCGGCCTGCTGGTCGCCGTGCCCTTCGCCCGCGCCGTACGGTTCTTCCCGCCCCTGGTCAGCGGCTCCGTCATCACCGTCATAGGGCTCTCGCTGATCGGTGTCGCCGCCGGCCTGATAGCGGGCCAGGACCCGGCGGCCCCGGACTACGCCGCGCCGGGCCATCTCGCGCTGGCGGGCGGGATCGTCCTGTTCATCGTGCTGGTCGGCCGCTTCGGCCGGGGCTTCCTCGCCCAGTTGGGCGTGCTGCTCGGCCTGGTCGGCGGCACGGCCGTCGCGGTACTCATGGGCCTGACCGACTTCTCCACCGTCGGGGACGCCGACTGGTTCGGGGTGGCCGCGCCCTTCCACTTCGGCGCCCCGGAGTTCCCGGTCGCGGCCGTCATCTCGATGTGCGTGGTGATGCTGGTGACGTTCACCGAGTCGACCGCCGACATGCTCGCCGTCGGTGGGATGACGGGCCGCCCGCTCACCTCCCGCGACCTGGCCAGGGGACTGGCCGCCGACGGCGTGTCCGGTGTGCTCGGCGGGGTCATGAACGGCTTCCTGGACACCGTCTTCGCGCAGAACGTGGGGCTGGTCGGCATGACCAGGGTCCGCAGCCGTTACGTCGCCGCCGTCGCCGGAGCCCTCCTGATCCTGCTGGGCCTCGTCCCCAAGCTCGGCGAGGTCGTCGCCTCCCTGCCGGGCCCGGTGGTCGGCGCGGCGGGGCTGGTCATGTTCGCCACCGTCACGGCCGTGGGCATCAACACCCTGCGGAAGGTCTCGTTCGACGGTACGGACAACCTGCTGATCGTGGCCGTGTCCATCGGCGTCGGCATGCTCCCGGTCGCGGCCCCGACGATCTACCACGCCTTCCCGAACTGGTTCCAGATCATCGCCGGCAGCGCCATCACCAGCGCCACGCTCACGGCGTTCCTCCTCAACCTGCTCTTCCACCACACCGGCACCAAGGGCACCCCGGACGGGACCGGGCCCGTACCCGAGGGAGAGGACACCGGGGCCAACGGGCCCGACGGGGCTGACCGGGCCTCCGGAGTGGACCGGGAGGGGGCGGGCGCGCGGACGCCACCCGAAGCCGCCGGCACCGCGCCCGGGAGCCTCCGAGGCGCCGCCCGCCGCCACTCGGACCGGCGGACGTCCCCCTGACGGTACGGGCGCCGGCGCGGCCGGGGGAGCAGTACCCGTGCCCCGGCGTCGTCTACCGCCCGGTCCACGACGCCGAACCCGTCGCCGTACGCCTCGCCCGGTGGCGGGACGCGCCGCACCCCGCCACACGGGCCGCGATCGAACCGCTCACCGGCCTGTACCGGACGGACTGGGACGGGCGCGGGAGAGCCCCCTCGGGCGCGGGGAGAGAGCTCCCCGCGCCCGCCCGCCGGACTGCCGGGCGTCGCTCAGTGGTCGGCGCAGCAGGGGGTCGGGTCCGGTACCTCGAAGGGCACCAGGACCCCGCCCGCCGCCTCCATCACCGTCAGCACCAGCCGCCCCTCCCGCCACTCGGGCCTGAGGTGGTCCCGTGTCATGATCCGGCGCGCACCGTCCACCGGCCCGGCCGTACCGAGCAGCGCCACCTCGTCCACGGCGGACGCCGCGAGCAGTTCGCCCACGCCCACCGTCCCGGTGAGCGCGTCAGCTCCGGGGAAGAGCACCGCCCGGCCCGCGCCGCGCTCCGTCCGCTCGGCCACCGCGTGCGCCGCCCCCTCGGACAGCTCGGCCGGGCCGTGGCGCCGCTCGCCGAAAGCGAGCCCGACCGGTCCCGGCTCCGCGCGGCCGGTCAGCGCCCGCCACACCTCGGCGGCCGTGGCCGCGTCCGGCAGGGAGAGCGAGAGCGCCAGACGCGGCCGCCCGGCGCGCACCACGTGCGTACCGACCGACGCGGCGTCCGGCAGGGCCAGTTCACCGGCGAGCGCCCGGGCCAGGTGATCGGCGTCGCTCAGACCGGCCGTGGCCGCGTCGACACCGATCACCGTCGCCGCTGTCATGCGGGCAGCACCCAGATCGGGTTCGAGTAGAACCAGAGGTCGCGCCACGGGTCGGCGTCACCGACCACATCGAGCGCGGGCCCCGCCGGGTCGACGGCGGCACCCCGCGCGCCGACGGCGGAACGGTTGCCGTCCGTACCGCGCAGCCGGACGTAGAGCGGCCGGTCCACCCGGCCCAGCGAGTAGCTGACCCGGACCGTACCCGTCGACTTGTCGACGTCGTACGACGAGACGACCTTGGCGGTCGGCGCGGTGAACGTGTCCTTGTCCTTGACCTCGCCCGTCACATCGCCCTGGATCACGTCCACCCGGGCCAGCTTCGGCACGAACTGCGCCCAGTTCGCGCCGCCCGCGAGCGCGATGTCGACCGTCAGCGTCACCTGCGTACCGCGCCGTACGTGCAGGGCGCCGCCCAACGTGGCCCAGCGCCCGCCGCCCGCGACCCGGGCGTCGAGCCCGCTGATCAGTCCGCCGTGGTCGACCCAGACGCGCCCGGCGCGGATGCCGTCCATGACCGCCGCGTACGAGAAGCCGTCGGAGCCCACGTGCGTACGGCTGTACTGGCCCGGCCAGAAGTCGCCCTCGGTCAGGTCGAGCCCGCCCCGGTAGACCGGGTCGGTGTGCTTGCCGTTGGCCGTGAAGTCGGAGTCGGGGCCGCCGCGCTTCGCCGTGTCCGCGTACACGTTGTGCGAGTCGGAGTTGGCGGTGATCCACCACGGCCTGCCCTCGGCGAGCAGGCTGTCCCACAGACCGCCCACCGTGGCGGTCATCCAGTCGAACCCGCCCCAGGTGCGGTAGCTCTCCAGCGGGTAGCCGGCGAAGGAGCCCGCGCCCGGACTGCCGTCGTACAGCCCCCGCGCGCGGCCCATACCGGTCGGCGCCGCGATCCCCGCGGCCTGGTGGCCCGGCGCGCCCTCGAACCCGACGGCGATCTGGCGGTCCCGGGGCGTCGCGTCGCGCCAGGCGCGGATCTCGTGCGGCGAGTCGATGCCCTTGCGCGACGGGTGGTTGGCGAGCATCAGGGCGTCCTGCACCTTGCGGCGCTTCACCTGATCGGAGAGGAACGAGAGACCGGCGATGGCCAGCGCCTCGTTGGCCGGTGTGGAGTCGCCGGCGCCGCGCACCGAGCCGTCGAAGGAGGTCTCGAACTCCTTGAGGACCGCGACCTCGTCGCGGCCCGGGTGGACGAAGACCGTGCCGTGCTCGGCGGCCGGGATGTTCCACTCCAGACCCTGGAAGACCAGCGTGTCGTCGTACGCGGCACGGGCCTCCCTGATGTCCGGGTTGACCTTCTCCACACCGATCTTGGCGTGCGTCTCCGAGCCGTGGTCGGTGATGACCATCCAGTCCAGGCCGTTCCTGGCGCCCTGCCGCACCTGGTCGACGACCCGGTACTTGCCGTCGCTGCTGTACTGCGTGTGGATGTGGTGGTCACCGGCCAGCCACAGGAAGCCGCCTCTGCGCGCCGTACGGGGGGCACTCGATCCGCCCTGGCCGCCGGTGGCGTACGCGGGGGAGCCGCCCGCCACGCCGCCCGCCACACCGGCCGCCGCGAGCCCGGCGCCCAGCAGCCCCGTCCTGCGGAGCATCGAGCGGCGGGAGAGCTGGTCGGGGGTGAGGGCGTCGTCGGGCACCGAGGTGTCGAGCGCGGGCGGCAACGACGTGTTCGTGTCGTGCGCGTGGGAGTGCGCGTGCGAGTGAGGGTGGTGGTGCCCGTGTCCCATGGAGACTCCTGTGTCCGGTTGTTGCCGTTGTGACAGAGAGGTTCCGGGTGAAACATGAACAGTGGGCGATCCACGGGTGATCAGTGGGCGGCTGCCGCACGGCAGGATGACGCGCCCCGCCGCTCCGGAGACCCGGATCGGCAACTGCCCTTGTGCGTCAGGCGACTTGACCGTACATGATGACCCTCCGCAGTACCGTTCCCGCACCTTTGCCACCGAGCGCCTTCGACACCTCGCACCCTCGAACCCCCGGCACTCCGCACCCACCCCCGCACCTTTCTCACCCCCCAGGAAAGGCCCCACATGCGAACCCCTCTACGGAGACTGATCGGCGTCCTCGCCGCCGGCGCGCTGGCGTTCACCGGCCTCGCCGTCACCCCGGCCACTCCGGCCGTCGCGGCCCCGGCCGCCCCGGCGGCCGGCTCCGGCACGCTCAAGGTCCTCACGTACAACATCGCCGGACTTCCGCTCGGACTCGGTCAGGGCGACCCCGAGACCAACACCCCGCTCATCGGGCAGCGCCTCGGCCCGTACGCCGTCGTCAACGTCCAGGAGGACTTCAACTACCACGCCTCGCTGTACGCCCACGACACGCACCCGTACCGCACCGCCACCAGCGGCGGCGCCGCCTTCGGCGACGGCCTCAACACCCTCTCCGACCACCCCTTCGAGGACTTCGAGCGCGTCCGCTGGAACGACTGCACCGGCACCGACTGCCTCACCCCCAAGGGCTTCTCGCTCGCCCGGGTCCGGCTCGCCGAGGGCGTGTTCGTCGACCTGTACAACGTCCACACCAACGCCGACACCACGGACGCCGCGCTGGCCGCCCGGCGCGCCAACATCGTCCAGCTCTCGTCCTTCATCCGGACGTACAGCGCGGGCAACGCCGTCGTCGTCATGGGTGACACCAACACCCGTTACACCCGCACCGGCGACAACATCCGCACCCTCGTCTCGGAGAACGGCCTCACCGACGCCTGGGTGAAGCTGGTACGCGGCGGCTCCGCCCCGGCCCCCGGCAGTGATGCGCTGGTCTGCGACACCGCCGCGCCCACGAACACCTGCGAGGTCGTCGACAAGGTCCTCTACCGCGGCGGCCCGCTGGCCGGCCTCGACGCCACCACCTACACCAACGAGTGGCGCGGGTTCCTCGACGGCGCGGGCAAGCACCTCTCCGACCACTACCCGCACGCCGTCGACCTCGCCTGGTCGCAGCCCGCGAACCGCCGCGCCTCCGACTTCTTCGGCGGCCCGCACGGCACCGCGTTCAACGACGCCCCCGCCCTTCCGGCCACCCCCGCGCCCCGGACGCTCACCCTGCGCGGCGGAGCCCGGCTCGACGCCCTCGCCCTCACCCTCGACGGCGGTACGGTGCTGAGCCACGGCGGCACGGGCGGCACCGCGTCCTCCCTCACCCTGGCCGCGGGCGAACACCTCACCTCGGTCAAGCTGACCCAGGGCCAGAAGGACGGCCGTACGCGGATCTTCTCCGCCGCGTTCACCACGGACCAGGGCCGCACCCTCGCCGCCGGTACCGCCACCGCCGACACGGTGACCCGCACGGCGCCGGCGGGGTGGCGGATCGTCGGCTTCACCGGCCGCTCCGGGGACGGGATCGACAAGCTCGGCGTCGTCTACGCGCCCAAGTAGCCGGGGTTCGGGGCGGCCTGGTCCTCCGCCGTACGCAGCCGGACCCGGCGGACCGGGACGAACGACGCGGAGTCCACCGACGCCCGGGTCCTGGCCGCCGCCAGGCCGTCCCGTACCGACGCGTCGACGTACACCCCGTCCGCGCGCCCCAGGGGCAGCACCCGGATCTCGACACCGTGCTCGACGGCCGCCTCGGCATGACGGCGCAGACCGATGTCCCACGCCGGGCCGTACCAGAAGTGGTCGGCGACGAGCCGGCCGCCGATGTAGGCGCGGGCCACGTCGCCGGTGTACGTGAGCCGCAGCAGCACCTCTCCGCCCTCGTCGAACACCGCGCGGGGGACGGCGATCCGGTGGACCGCCGCCTCCGCGTAGTCGGCGTCCACCGGCGCCGAGGCGCGGTGGTGCGGGCCGCCGTCGCGGGCGGGCGGCGCCACGGCCTCGGCGCGTACGCGCTCGACGCCGGCCGTTCCGGCCCCCGCCCCGGCCGCCACCGACGCCGTCCAGGTGGTGAAGACGCCGTCGGCCCGGGGCCCGGAGAGCCCAGTCGTACCGGAGGCGCCCGCACGGTCTCCCGCCGCGTGGAGGCCGGCGGCGGGCGCGGGCGCCAGGGAGAGGGAGACCGTCTCCGCCTCGGTGGGGACGCGCAGTTCGCCGCCGTCGGCCAGGACGGCGTCCGCGCAGAGCACCAGCCGCTCCGCGCCCCAGATCCGCACCCGCTGGAGCCGGCGCCCCTGCTCCTCGGTGAGGAAGAGCAGCCGGACCGGACCCTCGGACCCGGCGACCGTCACCACCGCGTCCGTCCCCGGCGCGGGTATCTCCACCACCGTCCGGCCGTCGTGCGCGGCGACCGCGGCCGGACCCGACACCACGGACCCCGGCGGCAGGGAGAGCTGCGCGGCGATTCCCGCCGTGGCGGCGAACACCGCGGTCGGCACCCCGTCGACGACCAGCCGGGTCAGCGGTTGGGCGCTCACCCAGTCGAGCCGTACGCCGGGCCCCGCCTCGTACCCGAGGGCCCAGACGAAGTGCGCGCCGCTCGGCACGGTCACCGGCGTGGCCGGCACCTGCCGCGTACCGCCGTCGAGTTCGACGCGGAAGCGGACCCCGCGGTGATCGGGGAGCGGCTCGTGGGGCTGGTGGTTGTTGACGAAGAGGAACCCCTCACCACTGCTGGAGCGCACCGCCCAGCGCAGCGTCGACCGGTCGTCGAGGCCGTCCGGCGGCGCGTCGGGCAGCCGCAGCGGCATGTCCGCGAGCCGCGCCCCGGAGTCCTGGATCAGCAGATGCTGCGCGCGCAGCGCGTGGTACGAGGGGCGCACCTGCCCGAACTCGCCCAGCGGCGCCTGGAAGTCGTAGCTGACCGAGGGCAGGTCGTTGAGGTAACCGGTGGCGTGGGACTCCTGGTTGGGCAGGTCGAGATCCAGCCGCTGCGAGCAGCCGTGGTACAGGTAGTACCCCTGCCAGACCGAGCCGCTGCCGAGCTTGGCCAGCGCCAGCGCGGAGATGTCCGCGGTCCGCACCAGGGGCCGCCGGTGGTACGCGACGGCCATTCCGGAGCCGAGTTCACAGGTGAGGTACGGGTAGCGCCGGTCGTCCGGCACCCCGTGGCTCGCCCGCGTCGCGGAGCGAAGATCGGCGCCGATGGTGGGATCGTCCCTGACCGGGGTGAAGAAGTAGTGCCGGCGCATCTCCCGCGCCCACCCGTCGTGCGCCTCCGCCCAGAACGCCTCCGGGTAGCCGCCGTACACCGGCAGCAGGAGATCGCGCGGAAGGTCGGCGGCGTCCCACCCCGTGGCGGTCCACAAGGGGGCGGCGATGCCCGCGGCCTCCGCGAGGCGGCGCAGCGTCGCGAGGTGCGCGGGCGCGTCGTACAGCTCGTTCTCGATCTGTACGGCGACGACGGGGCCGCCCTCGTCGTACGAGAGGCCGCGCAGCTCCCGGCCGATCCGGGCGAAGTACCGCTCCACGAGCGACAGATAGGCCGGATCGTCCGTGCGCGGGACGCAGCCGGAGCCGTCGAGCCAGTCCGGGAAGCCGCCGCCCCGGCACTCGCCGTGCGACCAGGGGCCGACGCGTACGGCGACGGACAGGCCGAGCCCGCCGCAGAGCAGGACGAAGCGGCGCAGATCGAGACCGCCGTCGAAACGGAAGGTCCCGCGGCTCTCCTCGTGCTGGTTCCAGAAGAGGTACGTGGCCACGGTGTCGACCCCGCCGGCCCGGATCTTCAGCAGCTCCTCGCGCCACTCGGCGGCCGGGTAACGGCTGAAGTGGAATTCCGCCATCACGGGAAGCCAGGGGATCCCGCCCCGCAGGATCCTGCGGCTGTCCGGGGTCAGGGGGACACGGACACCGTCGCGGCTGCCCATCGACAGGTGCCCCGACGGTCCGGGCGGGGAAGTGTGCAGGTCACGGGCGTGCAGCGACAACATGACGGACGGCTCCCGCTTCGGCGACGGCTGGGAAGACCGCTTCATGGTCGACACGGCCCCGGACCGTGTCAAGGAGTGCTCCCGGGCCGGTGCGGGACCGGGCGAGCGGCACTTCTGGCCGGTATAGGTCTTTCCCGGTCCACCTGTCCTGTGATCCAGGTGTGATGTTCATGTGATCCACCTCGTCTTCAGATCGCTGCCACGGGGTGTTACGTTTCTCGATGTCACGAGTCCCAGCGACAAGCCCCGGCTTGCTGGGCGGCAACCCTCCTTTCTGCGGTGGGGTGCCCCGGGTGATGACACGGCTCCACGGGCACACCGATGTGCCGGGAGCAAGCGCGGACCTGTCACCCAGGTCCAGTACCTGTGACGGGAGCACGAGATGACAGTGGACGTGATGCCTCAGGGCACGTCGTCACGGTGCCCCGCCCAGCGGCCCCCGCTCGACGAGCGGCCGGCGAACCATCACCCATGGGCCGGCGCGCCGTACGCCGTCACCCCGCACCGAGGAGTCCTCCCCTCATGAGAGCTGCCCTGCCACGCCCACGCGGGCGACGCCCCCTGCTGGCCCTCGCCTCGGCGGCCACCGTCCTCGCCGCCGTCGCCGGGTGCGGTGTCGACACCGGCGGCGGATCCGGCGGTGCCGGCGGCGGAGGGGCGGGCTCCAAGGGGGAGCAGATCACCGTCACCGCGTTCGCCGGCCCCTGGGGTGAGCTCTTCAAGAAGTCCTTCGTCGCACCGTTCGAGAAGGACACCGGCATCAAGGTGAACCTCGTCTACGGCGCCGACTCCGCCTGGCTCACCAAGCTGCGCGCCGCGGGCGGCAAGGACGCGCCGTTCGACGTCGTCGCCCTCACCCCCGGCTCCCTGCACCAGGCCGTCGGCGGCGGTCTCCTCCAGCCGCTCAAGACCGGCGACCTGAAGAACTGGAAGCAGCTCGACCCGGTACTCACCCGGCAGTCCACGGTCGAGGGCTCCTCCTACGGCGTACCGCTGACCACCGGCTCCAACGGGCTGCTGTACCGCACCGACAAGATCAAGCAGGCGCCCCGCGACTGGACCGACATCTTCGACAAGAAGTACTGCGGCCATGTCGCGCTGCCCCCGCTCACCTACAACGCGGGCCTGGAGTTCTTCTCCGCACTGGTCTCCCAGGACGGCGGCAAGCTCTCCGACCCCGCCGACGTCGACAAGGCGTTCGACAAGCTCGCCGCGCTCAAGGGCTGCGTCTCGGCGTACCCGGCGGACGCGGGCAGCGTCTCCACCGTCCTCCAGAACGGCGACGCCTGGATCGTGCCCTTCTGGGACGGCCGCGCCTTCGCCATGGCCCAGGAGGGGCAGCCGATCGGCTTCAGCTACCCCACCTCCGGCGCCGTCGGCGCGCTGACCTCGTACTACGTACCCAAGGGCAGCGCCCACACCGAGGCCGCGTACAAGTTCCTGGACTACCTCAGCGCCGCCCAGCACCAGAAGCCCTTCGCCGAGGGCACCTTCTACGGCGCGGGCAACGACACCATCGACTACAGCCCCGGCTTCAAGGCGAAGGTCAAGTACGGCGAGGACGTCTACAAGACCTTCACCTGGGTCGACTACAAGACGGCGACCCCCAAGCTGAACGAATGGCAGCAGCGGTGGAATCAGATCTTCAAGTGACCGGGCAGCGGAACGACGAGGGCGGCGGGACCGCCGCGCACATCGACATCGAGGGCCTGGCCGCCGGGTACGAGGGGCAGCGCATCCTCGACGTCGACCGGCTCTCCATCCGGCGCGGCGAGTTCCTGTCCGTCCTCGGCCCCAGCGGCTGCGGCAAGACGACCCTCCTCAACAGCCTGGCCGGATTCGTCCGCCCCACCGCGGGCCGGATCACCCTGGACGGCACGGACCTCACCGACGTCCCCACGCACCGCCGGGGGCTCGGGCTGGTCTTCCAGAACTACGCGCTCTTCCCGCACATGACCGTCGCCGGCAATGTCGCGTACGGACTCAAGGTGCGCCGCACCGAGCGCGCCGAGCGGGACGAACGCGTCGCCGAGGCGCTGCGCCTCGTCGGCCTGGAGGCCTACGCGGACCGCCGGCCGAAGCAGCTCTCGGGCGGCCAGCAGCAGCGGGTCGCCGTGGCCCGCGCGCTGGCCACCCGGCCCGCGGTGCTGCTGCTCGACGAGCCGCTGTCCAACCTCGACGCCAAGCTGCGCCGCGAGATGCGGGTGGAGCTGCGGGAGCTCCAGCAGCGTCTCGGCATCACCATGGTCTTCGTCACGCACGACCAGGAAGAGGCGATGTCGCTCTCGGACCGGATCGCCGTGATGAACGGCGGCCGGGTCGAACAGCTCGGCACGCCCACCGAGGTGTACCGGACGCCCGCGACCCGCTTCGTCGCCGAGTTCATCGGCGCGGCCAACATCCTGGAGGGCACCGGCGCCTCCGACGGGACGCTCCACCTGGGCGGGGCACGGCTGGACTCCGGCCTGGCCACGCTGCCCGACGGGGAGACGGTCACCCTCGCCGTACGGCCGGAACGCGTCACGGTCCGCGCGGCCGAGGCCGCCGGCGCCGACGGATCCGGTGCTCCGGTCAAGGCCGGGCGCGGCTCGGGGATCGTCGGCTACCGGGCGTTCACCGGTGAGGCGTGGCAGGCACAGATCGTCGTCGCCGAGGGCGTCGCGGTCAACGCCAGGACGGCCGAGGAACCCCCGGCCGTCGGCGCGCGCGTCACCTTCGGCTGGGCCGCCGCCGACGTCATCGTCCTCGGGCCCGGACAGGCCGGCGGGGCCGGGGGAGCGGCCGAGGCGGGCGCCGGGGACGTCACCCCGGGCGCCGGGGACGCGGCCACCGCCACCGGGGACGCCACCCCGGCCGGCGGGGACGCCACCCCGAAGGAGGCGACGCCCGGATGAGCGCGCCCGCCGCCCGCGCGCCGCGCCGGCTGCGCGGGCTGCTGCCCGTCACGCCGGTCGTGGTCTTCCTGCTGGCCCTGTTCGTGATCCCGCTCGTACGGGTCCTCGCGCTCAGCTTCCACCCCTCGGACGCCAACGGCTATCCGCTCGACGGCTTCTCGCTCACGCAGTACCGCAGGGTCTTCACCGAGGCGTTCTTCTCCGAGTCCCTGTGGCAGAGCCTGCTCACCTCGCTGCTGGTCACCGTCCTGTGCGTGCTGCTCGGCTTCCCCGCCGCGTACGCGCTCGCCCGCGCCCGCAAGGGAGTGGTGCGCACCCTGCTGTTCGTCGCGGTCGTCTCCCCGCTGCTCACCAGCGTGGTCGTCCGCAGCTACGGCTGGGTCGTGCTCTTCTCCGCCAACGGCGCGGTGAACCGGATCCTCGTCGGCCTCGGCATCCTGGACCAGCCCGCGACCCTGCTGACCAGCTACCTCGTGGTCATCGTCTCGGTCACCCATGTCCTGCTGCCGTTCGCGATCCTGCCGCTGACGACGGCGCTGGGCGGCATCGACGACAACCTGGCCCGCGCCTCGCGGAGCCTGGGCGCCGGGCCCGTGCGCACCTTCTGGAAGGTCACGCTGCCGCTCAGCCTGCCCGGCATCGCGGTGGGTGCCACCGTCGTCTTCCCGCTGGCCATGGGCATCTACATCACCCCGCTGCTGGTCGGCGGCGCCAACCAGCCGCTCGCCGGGCTGCGCGTCTACAGCCAGATCACCAGCGTCTTCGACTACCCGGTGGCGGCGGCGCTCAGTCTCACGCTGCTCCTGCTGACCCTGGTGGGCGTCTCCGCCCTCGGCACCGGATTCCGCTTCTGGGAACGGAGACTCCATGGCTGACCCGGCCGTCGACCGTACGCCCGACCACCCCGCCACCGCCGACCGGTCCGCCACCGCCGACCGGTCCGCGGACACCGGCACGCTCACGAAGACCGGCGCGCCCGCGAAAGCCGGACCGTCCGCGAAGGCCGGCCCACCGTCGCGGAACGGCGCCGGCCGGGGCTCCGCCCTGCTGCGCCGCGCCGGGCGGACCGCCGCCGCGCTGCCCGCCGTCGCCGTCTTCCTCTTCCTGCTGGCACCGCTCGCCGTCCTGGCGCTCGCCTCCCTCAACTCCACCAGCTCCCTGAGCTTCCCGCCCAGCGGACTCTCCCTGCGCTGGTACTCCGAGGTCCTGTCCTCCCCGGACTGGCTGGTCTCCTTCCGGCTCAGCGGGGTCCTGGTGCTGCTCGTCGTCCTCACCACCGTGACGATCGGCACGCTCGCCGCGTACGGCCTGGTCCGCGGCGACTTCCCCGGCCGCGGCCTGCTCTCCGGGCTCGCCCTCGCCCCGCTGATGGTCCCCGAGATCATCATCGGCCTCGGCCTGCTCTACTACTTCCAGGGCCTCGGACTGGTCAACACCCTCCCCGGGCTCTGGCTGGCGCACTCCCTGGTCGCCCTGCCCTTCGTCATCCGTACGGTGATGGTCAGCGCCCAGGCGCTCGACCCGACCCTGGAACGCGCGGCGGCCACGCTCGGCGCCGGACGGGCCCGTACCTTCCTCACCGTCACCCTGCCGCTGCTGCGCCCCGGCATCCTCGCCGGAGCGGTCTTCGCCGCCGTCACCTCGCTCGGCGAGGTCGCGGTCTCCGCGCTCGTCTCCGGCTCCAACACCACCACCGTGCCGGTCCGTATCTTCTCGGCCGTCCAGTTCCAGCTCGACCCGTCGGTGGCCGCCGTCTCCACGCTCCTGATGCTCGTCAGCGTGCTCGTCCTGGTGGCCGTCGACCGGTTCACCAACTTCTCGGAGGTGCTCTGACCGTGCCCGCTGACCCCACCGCCGCAGCCCCGCGCCCGCGCGCCCGCGTCGGGATCGATGTGGGCGGCACGTTCACCGACTTCGTCCTCGCCGTGCCCGGCGACCGGAGCGCTCCCCTCCACCACAAGGAACCCAGCACCCCCGGCGATCCAGCGCGCGCCGTCGCCGACGGGCTCGCCGCCGTCCTCGACCGGGCCGGCCTGCGCCCCACCGATCTCGCCGCCATCACCCACGGCACCACCATCGGGCTGAACGCGATCATCCAGCGCCGCGGCGCCCGGATCGCCCTGGTCGTCACCGAGGGCTACCGCGACATCCTGGAGATCGGCCGCAGCCGGATGCCGTCCTCCTTCGACCTGCACGCCGCCAAGGAGGAACCCCTCGTCCCCCGGGACCGGATCGTCGAGATCCCCGCCCGGCTCGGCCCGGACGGCCGCCCCGTACGCACCCCGGACGACCGTGAACTGGCCCGGGTCGCCGAGGAACTGCGTGCCACGGACGCGGAGGCCGTCGCCGTACTCGTACTGCACGGCCACACCGACCCCGCCTTCGAGGCGGAGGTCACCCGGCGGCTCGCCGCGCTCGTCCCCGAACTGCCGCTCACCTCGTCGGCCGCGATCTGGCCCGAGGTCCGCGAGTTCGAACGCGCCCTCGTCACCTGCCTCAACGTGTACATCCAGCCGCTGATGCGCCGCTACTTCGACCGGCTCGAAGCGCTCCTCGACGGCCTCGGTGTCACCGCCCCCGTCTACATCGCCGCCTCCAACGGCGGTTCGCTCAGCCTGCGTTCCGCCGCCGAACGCCCCATCGAGACCGTCCTGTCGGGACCGGCCGCCGGTGTCACCGCCGCGACCCGGCTCGGCCGCGCCGCCGGGATCAGCCGGCTCGTCACCTTCGACATGGGCGGCACCAGCAGCGACATCGCCGTCGCCGTGGACGGCGAACCGGAGTTCGCCACCCACACCACCATCGGCGGACTCCCGCTGATCCTGCCCGTCGTCGCGGTCAACGCCATCGGCGCGGGCGGCGGCTCGGTCGTACGGGCCGACACGTACGGAGCCCTCAAGGTCGGCCCGTCGAGCGCCGGGGCCGACCCCGGGCCCGTCGCCTACGGCCGCGGCGGCACCCGCCCCACCGTCACCGACTGCTACCTGCACACCGGCGTCATCGACCCCGCGACCTTCCTCGGCGGCCGGATGACCCTCGACGCGCCCGCCGCCGCCCGCGCCCTCGGCCTGGTCGGCGACGAACTCGGATTCGCCACCGCCGACCCCGGCGCGGCGGCGGACCGGGCGGCCGACGGCGCGCTGCGCGTCGCCACCGCGGGCATGGCCGTCGAACTCCAGAAGACCCTCGCCGGACGCGGCCTCGACCCCGCCGAGTTCACCCTCGTCCCGTTCGGCGGCGCGGGCCCCACCCACGCGGCCGTGCTCGCCGAGGAGGTCGGCATCCGCGAGATCGTCGTCCCGCCCGCCGCCGCCACCTTCTGCGCGCTCGGCGCGGTCGGCGCCGACCTGCGCCGCGACTTCGCCCGCAGCCTGCGCCGCGACCTCGACGACACCACCGTCGCCACGCTCCGCGACATCCTCGCCGGGCTGGCGGAACGCGCCCGTACCTGGCTCGCCGAACAGGGCCCGGAAACCGCGCCGCCCGCCCTCACCCTGGCCGCCGACATGAGCTACACCGGGCAGGCGTACGAACTGCGGGTGGAGCTGCCCGGCGAACCGACCCTGGCCACCCTCACCGAGGCGTTCCACCAGGAACACGAACGGCTCTACGGCTTCCGCGACGCCACCGCCGCCGTCCGGCTCGGCACCGCCCGGCTCGCCATCAGCGCCGCCGGCCCCGACCTCGCCACCACCCCCGCCGAGGCCGCCGCCGGGGACCCACCGCCCGCGCCCGTCGGCCGGCGCACCGTCCTGCTCGCCGGAGAGCGCGTCACCGCGGACGTCCACCGGCGCGACGCGCTGCGCACCGGGCACACCCTCGCGGGACCGGCCGTGATCGAGCAGGACGACACCACCGTGCTCGTACCACCCGCCTGGTCGGCCACCGTCGACCCGCTGGGCAACCTCCGGCTCCGGCACTCGTGACCACCGCACAGCACGCCACGGCAAGGCAAGGACGCACCCCGACCATGAAGCTCGACCCGGTCACCCTGGAGATCATCGGCAACAAGCTCGGCGCCCTCACCGAGGAGATGTGCCTCACCCTCCAGCGCACCAGCCGCTCGCTGTACGTCAAGGAGACCGCCGACTTCTGCTGCGCGCTCGCCGGACCCGACGGCGCCTTCACCGCCTACCCGCGCGGCATCGGCGTCTCCGGCTTCGTCGGACTCGACGTCCGTACGGCCGTCGACCACGTGGGACCGCTGGAGCCCGGTGACGTCATCGTCACCAACGACCCGTACACCTCGGGCGGTCTGGCCACGCATCTCACCGACATCCAGCTCATCGAGCCGTACTTCCACGACGGCGGGATCATCGGCTACGGGTGGGCGTTCATCCACTGCTCCGACATCGGCGGACGGGTCCCCAGCAGCCTGGCCCCCACCAACCACGAGATCTACCAGGAGGGCCTGCGCATACCGCCGGTCAAGCTCCTGCGGGCCGGCGAGCCCAGCCGCGACATCGCCGCCCTCCTCCAGGCCAACAGCCGTACCCCCGAGGCCAACGACGGCGACCTGCGCGCCATGCTCGCCGCCCTGCGCACCGGCCGGGAGCGACTGGCGCGGGTCGTCGCTCAGCACGGCGCCGCCGATGTCACCGCCGCCCACACCGACCTCGTCGAGCACACCGCCGAGAAGGCCACCGCCGCGCTCGCCACCCTGCGGGACGGCACCTACCGGTTCACCGACTACCTCGACGACGACGCCGTCTCCCCGGTGCCCGTACGGATCTCGGTGACCGCCACGCTCGACCGGGGAGCCCTGCACCTCGACTTCACCGGCACCGATCCCCAGGTCGACGCCGCGTTCAACATCGCCAGCCACGGCCGCGCCCACGCCTGGATCACCACCCGTGTCCTCGCCCTGATCTGCACGCTCGACCCGGGTATCCCGCTCAACGGCGGGCTGATCAGGCCGGTCACCGTCACCGCCCCCGAGGGCTCCGTCGTCAACGCCCGGCCGCCCG
Source organism: Streptomyces sp. NPDC059092 (assembly GCF_042756365.1). Classification (NCBI taxonomy): domain Bacteria; kingdom Bacillati; phylum Actinomycetota; class Actinomycetes; order Kitasatosporales; family Streptomycetaceae; genus Streptomyces; species Streptomyces sp. NPDC059092. The sequence continues at coordinate 19,080 of NZ_JBHZEJ010000018.1, read as the reverse complement.
CCGCCGTCGGCATCCGGCACGCCACCGCCTCCCGCGTCAACGACGCGCTCGGCGGGGCGCTCGGCCTCGCCGCGCCCGAGGTGATGCCCGCCGCGAGCAGCGGTCTCGTCGTGCCCGTCGTCGTCGCCGAGAGCGCGCCCGGCGGCGGCCAGAACGTCCAGGTCCTCGAACCCATGGTCGGCGGAACCGGCGCCCGCGACGGCGCGGACGGCGTCGACGGCCGCGACAGCGGCATCTCCAACCTCGCCAACAACCCCGTGGAGACCGTCGAGACCGAGATCGGCGCGCAGATCGTCCGCTACGCCCTGCGCCCCGACTCCGGTGGCCCAGGACGCTGGCGCGGCGGCTGCGGCCTCGAACTCGTCTTCCGCGTCCTCGGCGACGACAGCAGGCTGCTCGCCCGTGGTCTGGAACGCATGCGCTTCCGCCCCTGGGGCACCGCGGGCGGCGGTCCCGGCGCCCCCGCCGAACTGGTCATCAACGAGGGCCTGCCCGGCGAACGCCGGTACACCAAGATCGACATGGTCGCGCTGCGCCGCGGCGACACCGTCACCCTGCGCACCTCGGGAGCGGGTGGTTACGGAGACCCCTGGACCCGCGATCCACGGGCGGTGCTCGCCGACCTCCGGCGCGGACTGGTCACCGAGCGGGTCGCGGCGGCCTCGTACGGAGTCGCCGTCACCGTCGGCTCCGACGGCCGGCCCGTACTCGACGAGGCCGCCACCGCCGAACTGCGCCGCACCCCGCCGTCCCCGCCCGTCGGGGCCGGGCCCGAGCGAGCCGCCTGGGACGCGGTCCACGACACCGAGGCGGCCGACCGCCTGGTCGCGGCGCTCTTCCGCCTCCCGCCGTCACGCCGCTACGCCCGCCGGGCCGCCGTCCACACGGCCGTGCTCGCCGTGCTCCCCGACGGCTTCCCCGTCTCCGCCGCCTCCGCCGGGGAACTGGCCGAGGCCCGTGCCGTACTACGGCGCCACACCGCCGCGCTGGAGGAGGACGGCAGGAGCTGATCCGTCCCGCGGGTCCGCGCCGGCGGACGACTGTCGCTATGCTGCGGCCCCAAGCGCTCACCCGAAGCAGTCAAACGAACAAGCGCGGGGTACGGCGAGCGGTGGCGGTACGGCGAGGGGGCAGACGGACATGCGGGAGCCGGTCGAACTCAGGCGGCAACGGATCCTCGCGGCGGTGGAGTCGCGCGGCGCGGTGAGGGTCAGCGTGCTCGCCACCGAGCTGGAGGTCTCGGTGGTCACGGTGCGGCGGGACGTCGAGGAGCTGACCCGGGCGGGCAGGCTGCGGCGCGCCCACGGCGTGGCGCGCGCGGTACGGCCCGCCCCCCCGGCGGCGGAGAACGCCCCGGCGGCGCGCCGGGCCGGGCAGCCCGCCGAGGGCGGCGCGGTCGCCCTGGTGGTGCCGGAGCGACACTCGTACCTGTACGAGGCGGCGTACGGTGCCAGGCCGGTGCTGGAGGAGGCCGGGTTCCGGGTCGCCCTGCACGTCGCCCCGCAGGCCCCCGGCGCCGAACGGCCGCTGGTGGAACGGGCGCTGGCGGACGGGGCGCGGGGGCTGCTGATCGCCCCGAGGTGGCGCAGCGCGGCGGCCGAGGAGGCGGACCACGGCTGGCTCGCCGAGGTGGGCGTGCCGACCGTCCTGATGGAGCGGCGGCCCCGCCCCGGCAGCGCGCTGCACGCCCTGGACGTGGTCTGTTCCGACCACTGGTACGGCGTGCACCTGGCCGTCGACCATCTCGTCGGCCTCGGCCACCGCCGTATCGTGCTGGCCGCACGCGACGACAGCCCCACCGCGCGCAGTATCCGCGCGGCGTTCACCGAGATAGCCGCCGCCCGGCCGGAGGTGGCGGACTGGTCGGTGGCGCTCTCCTCGCCCGGCGCGGTGCCGGGCCCCCGTTCCGAAGAGGCGGCCGCGCGCGACCGCGCCCCGCTGGACCTCGCGGCGCTGCTGCGCGAGCACGGCGCCACCGCGGCGCTGCTGCACGGCGACGTGGACGCGCTGATGCTGGTCCAGAACCTCACGGAGCAGGGTGTACGGGTGCCGCAGGACTGCTCCGTCGTCGCGTACGACGATGTGCTCGCCGCGCTGGGCTCCACCCCGCTGACCGCGGTGGCCCCGCCGAAGGCCGAGGTCGGCCGGGCGGCGGCCGAACTGCTCGTGCACCGGCTGTCCCGGCCGGAGGGCGCGGCCGGCCCCGTACGCAGGATCGAGCTGCTGCCGGAGTTGAAGGTACGTGGTTCGACCCAGCGCCTGGCCCACGCGCCGGCCAGGGCGTCGGCGGAGGCACCGGCCCGCGGCCCGGCGGAGGCACTGGCCGGCGGCGCCGGAGGTACCGGCCCCTGCGCCGGTTCCCGTCCAGAAATGAACGTTTGACCGTTTCAACTTTCTTCTGAGCGATCTCTTGACCAATTGTGATCAGCCGATCAGGATTCCCCGTGTCTCGAACCGGAGCCGCGGGAGGCCCCCATGCCTGGTCGACAGAGCCGTCGATCCGTGCTGGCCACGATCGCCGCGCTGCCCCTGACAGGTGCCCTGGGCGCCTGCACCGGGGGCGGCTCGGACACCCGATCGGGCAGCACGAGCACCACCAGCGGAAAAGCCACGCACCTCACCTTCTGGTCCGCGCTGCGCGGCAGCCAGGAGGTCGTGGACGCCTTCAACAAAACCCATGACACCATCCAGGTCGACTTCCAGCAGATCCCGTCCGGAGACTCCGGCGGTTACGCGAAACTCAGCAACGCCGCCCGCGCGGGCAACGCCCCGGACGTCGCCACACTCGAATACCCCCAGGTCCCCGGCTTCGCCATCGACGGCGTCGCCCGGGACATCACCGGCCTGGTCGGCGACGGACTGCGGGCGAAGCTGCTGCCGCAGGCGCTGGGTCTGACCACCTTCGAGAAGCGGATCTTCAGCCTGCCGCTCGACATCGAGCCGATGGTGATGCACTACCGCGTCGACCTCTTCGAGAAGTACGGACTCGATGTCCCCCGCACCTGGCAGGAGTTCGAGTCCGTCGCGAGGACCGTGCGCCGCACGGCCGGGGAGCGCCGCCTCGTGCTCTTCCCCACGGACGGCTTCACCCAGTTCGCCGCGTACTCCTGGCAGGCCGGCGCCCAGTGGTTCGACACCGCGAAAGGCGCCTGGAACGTCTCGCTCGCCGACGCGCCGACCCGCCGGGTCGCCGCGTACTGGCAGCGGCTGATCGACGACGACCTCGTCTTCACCAACGGCGTCAACAGCAGACAGAGCGACGCCCAGATCGGCAACGGCCTCGTCCTCACCCGGCTCACCGGGGCCTGGGACGCCGGCGCGCAGATGAAGGCGCGCCCCGGCCAGAAGGGCCTGTGGGCGATCGCCCCGCTCCCGCAGTGGGACCCGGACCGGCCCGCCGTCGGCACCCACGGCGGCTCCACCTTCGCGGTCACCAAGGACAGCCGCCACCCGGAGGCCGCCATGGAGTTCATCGAGTGGCAGATCTCCCACCCCGACGCGCTCCGCGCCCGGCTCTCCAGCGGCACCAGCAGCCAGTACCCGGCCGTGCCCGGCCTGGTCGCCGTCGGCCGTGCGGCGTTCGACCGCGCGTACTACGGCGGCCAGGACATCTACACCCTCTTCGAGCAGCAGGCCCACACGATCCGCCCCGGCTGGATCTGGGGCCCCCGGTCCAGCGCCACCGGGCGCGTCATGCAGGACGGGTTCGCCCGGGCGAGCGGCGGCAAGGGCTCGCTCATCGGGTCGGTGCGCGAGGCACAGCGGGGCACCATGCCGGACCTCAGGGCCCTCGGTCTCGCCACCACCGAGAACGGCACCTGAGCGAAGGCCGCCCCACCCCGCCCGTCCCCGCACCAGAGAGGCAGGTGACATCCCATGACCAACCCCCTGACCAACCCCGCGCCCAGCCCCCTCGCCACCCCCGCGCCACCGGCGCCCGGCACACCACGGTCCGCGAACGGCGCCCCCGCGACCGCCGCCCGCGGCGGCCGGAAGTCCGCCCGGCGCCGCGAACTCGGCGCGTGCGGTGTCCTGATGACCCCTTTCTTCGCCCTCCTCGTGACGGTCTTCCTGATCCCCGTAGGGACCGCCGTATGGCTGAGCTTCTTCAGCGCCGACCAGCCGGGCCTCGGCTTCGGCCCGGAACGTACCGTCTTCGTCGGACTGCGCGGCTACACCGCCGTCCTGACCGACCCCACCTTCCTCGGCGGCCTCGGCACCGTCGTCCTGTACTGCGTGATCTACATCCCGCTGATGGTGATCGCCGCCCTCGCGCTGGCACTGCTGCTCGACTCCGGGGTGGTACGGCTGCGCTCCTGGGCCCAGCTCGGACTCTTCCTGCCGCACGCCGTGCCCGGCATCATCGCCGCCCTCATCTGGCTCTACCTCTACACCCCCGGCATCAGCCCGATCATCGACCTCCTCGGCAAGGCCGACATCACCATCGACTTCCTCGGCGTCAACACCGTGCTGCCGTCCATCGTGAACATCGCGCTCTGGAGCAACCTCGGCTACAACATGGTCGTCTTCTACGCCGCGCTCCAGGCCGTACCGCGCGAGGTCGTCGAGGCGGCGGTGGTCGACGGCGCGGGACCGGTCCGTACCGCCCTCCAGGTCAAGACGCCGCTGGTGCGCTCCTCGATCGTGATGGTGGCGATGTTCACCCTCATCTTCGCCCTCCAGCTCTTCACCGAGCCGATGCTGCTCAGTGAGTCCACCCCGATGATCAATTCGCGTTTCTCGCCCAGCATGTACATCTACGACGCGGCGTTCGTCCGCAACAACTACAGCCTGGCCGCGGCCGCCTCCGTCGTCCTGCTCGTCTTCACCGTCGCCCTCTCCTACGGCGTCACCCGCTGGACCAACCGGGCCAACGCCCCGGAGGAGGCCACCCGATGAGCACGACGACCACCGCCCCGCGCACCCCCCTGCCAGTCGTCACCCGCGGCGGCCCACCGCGCCCCCGCCTCCTCGGCCGCGGCGTCGTCAACCTCGTCGTCGGCGTCTCCGTGCTCTACACCCTGCTGCCGGTGCTCTGGCTGGTGCTCGCCTCGGGCAAGAACCGCGACGCGCTGTTCAGCAGCGACCTGCTCTCCCTCGGTGACTTCTCCTTCGTGCAGAACCTGAAGGACCTGTTCGCCATGGACGGCGGGCTGTACGCGCGCTGGTACGGCAACAGCCTGCTGTACGCGGTCGTCGGCGCCGCCCTCGGCTCCCTGATCTCCATCGCCTGCGGCTACGCCTTCGACAAGTACCGCTTCCCCCACAAGGAGAAGCTGTTCGGACTCGTCCTCGCCGCCGTGATGGTCCCGCAGACCGTCCTCGCGCTGCCGCTCTACCTGATGGCCTCGGGCGCCGGCCTGGTGAACACCTTCTGGGCCGTCTTCATACCCGTGCTCTTCAACCCCTTCGGTGTCTACCTCGGCCGGATCTTCAGCCAGGGGTACGTACCGAACGAAGTGCTCGAAGCGGCGCGCGTCGACGGCGCCGGCGAACTCACCACCTACGTACGGGTCGCCCTGCGGATGCTCGGCCCCGGGCTTGTCACCGTCTTCCTCTTCCAGCTCACCGCCATCTGGAACAACTTCTTCCTCCCCATGGTGATGCTCTCGGACCAGAACCTGTATCCGGTGAGTCTCGGCCTCTTCACCTGGAACAGTTCCGCCAGCGTCTCCCCGGAGTACTACCCCGTGGTGATCATGGGCTCGCTGCTCGCGGTCCTGCCGCTGATCCTCGCCTTCGCCCTGCTCCAGCGTTTCTGGAAGTCCGGCCTCACCGCGGGGTCCGTCAAGTAGCCGCGTCCGGGGAACACCCGTAGGGCGGGACCGCCGTCCCGCACCACCCGTGCCAGGAGCCCCCTCGTACCAGGAGAGAGATGCCCCCCACCCCGACCGCACGCCCTCGTCCGCGCGCCGCGCTCGCCATGTCACCGCAGGCCGCGGCGGCCGTCCTCGACCCGGAGATCCTGGCCGCCCTCGGCGCGGTGTGCGACCTGACGCCGCCGCCCGTCCTCGACGACCTCACCACCGGGCGGGCCCGCGCCACGCTCGCGGACGTGGAACTCCTCGTCACCGGCTGGGGCTGCCCGCCGCTGGACGCGGCGGCCCTCGCGGCGGCGCCCCGGCTGCGCGCCGTCGTCCACACCGCCGGCACGATCCGCGGCCATGTCACCGAGGCCTGCTGGGAACGCGGCATCGAGGTCTCCTCGGCCGCCGCCGCCAACGCCCTGCCCGTCGCGGAGTACACCCTCGCGATGATCCTGCTCTCCGGCAAGCGGGTCCTGGAACGCGCCCGCGCCCTGCGCGCCACCCACGAACGCGGTGACTGGCTGCGGACCTCCGCCGGCACCGGCAACTACGGCCGCACCGTGGGCATCCTCTCCGCCTCGCTCATCGGCCGGCGGGTGATCGAACTGCTCCGCCCGTACGATCTGCGGATCCTGCTGCACGACCCGTACGTCTCCGACGTGGAGGCGACCGCGCTCGGCGCGCACCCCGTCGGGCTCGGCGAACTCTTCGCACGCGGCGACGTGGTCAGCGTCCACACCCCGCTGCTGCCCGCCACCCACGGCCTCGTCAGCCGCGCACTCCTCACCTCCATGCGCCCCGACAGCGTGCTCATCAACACCTCGCGCGGCGCCGTCGTCGACCAGGACGCCCTCACCGACGTCCTGCGCGCCGGTCGTCTCCGGGCCGTCCTCGACGTCACGGACCCCGAGGTCCTGCCGCCCGAACATCCCCTGTGGACCTGCGAGAACGCGCTCATCACCCCGCATCTCGCGGGCTCGCAGGGCAACGAACTGCGCCGGCTCGCCGATCTGGCGGTCCGGGAGGTCACCCGCTGGGCGGCGGGCGACGGCTTCGACCACCCCGTACGACGCGAAAGGCTGGCATTCCTCGCATGACCCCATCCCACGGCACACCCGCCCCCGGAAACCAGGCCCCCGGCGGGCCCGCGTTCCCGCTTCCGCCCGACGACCGGGCGCTCAGTCCGCACACCGGCTACACCCGGGCCCACTGGGAGGCCACCGCCGACGGACTGCTCCGCGCCGCCTGGCGCTGGGCCACCCCCGGCAGCGCCCTGCTCGACCTGCCGGGACGGCCCTCGGGCTCCGGGGTGCGCTCCGACGGCCTCGAAGGCTACGCGCGTACGTTCCTGGCCGCCGCCTTCCGGGTCGCGGGCGCGGGCGGCAAGGACCCGCACGGCTGGCTCGACCGGTACGCCGACGGGCTCGCGGCGGGGACCCGGACCCCCGGACGGGACGACACCGAGTCCTGGCCGCTGATCCTCGATCATAATGTGCAGGGCCAGCCCATGGTCGAGTCCGCGTCGGTCGCCCTCGGGCTGCGGCTGACCGCGCCCTGGCTCTGGGACCGGCTGGACCCCGGCGTCCAGGACCGGGCCGAGGAGTGGCTGCGCGGCTCCCTGCGCCACACCCCGGCGCCCAACAACTGGTATCTCTTCCCGTACTCGGTGGCCGGGTTCCTGGAGTCCGTCGGCCGGGGCGACGCCGAGACGGCGCGCGCCAGGGAGCGGGCGCTCACCCTGCTGGAGGGCTGGTACCAGGGCGAGGGCTGGTACGCCGACGGCGACAGCCGCGCCTTCGACCAGTACAACGGCTGGGCCCTGCACCTCTACCCCATGCTCGACGCCCATCTCGCGGGCGACACCGAGCAGTTGGCGCACCACGGCGCCCGGCTGCGCACACACCTCGACGGCTTCTCCCTGCTCTTCGGCGGGGACGGCGCGCCGATGCACTTCGGACGCTCGCTCTCCTACCGGTTCGCGGCGGGTGCCGCGGTCGGCCTCGGCGCCGTCACCGGGCACACCCCGCTCGCGCCCGGGACGTCGCGACGGCTGGTGAGCGGCGCGCTGCGGTACTTCCTGGACCGGGGCGCGACCGGCGACGACGGGCTGCTGAGCCTCGGCTGGCACGGCCCGCACGACGCGACGCTCCAGCACTACTCGGGCCCCGCCTCGCCGTACTGGGCGTCCAAGGCGTTCGTCGCGCTCCTCGCCCCCGAGGACCATCCGCTGTGGACGGCGCCGGAGGAGCCCGCGCCGAGCGAGGGCCCCGACCGGGTGCTGGCCCTCGCCGTACCGGGCCTGCTGGTCCAGTCGACCCGCGCGGACGGGATCGTACGGCTGCACAACCACGGCAGCGACCATCTCCGCCCGCACGAGGGAGAGGCGGGTGTCGCGGACGATCCGCACTACAGCCGGCACGCCTACTCGACCAGGACCGGCCCCACCGCCGCGGCCAACGTCGCGGACAACCATGTGGCGCTGGAGGTCGCGGGCCGGGTCAGCGGCCGTCGCCGGATCCACCCGCTGGGCGCCGGCGGCGGTGCCGGCTGGGGCTGGGCCGCCTCCTGGCACCGCCCGGTCTTCACCTCGGGCGCTCCCATGGTGCCGGGGCTGCGGGTGGAGAGCGTCACGGTGGCCCGGGGACGGTACGAGCTGCGGGTGCACCGCGTGGTGGGCGCCCCGCCGGGCGCGCTGGTCCGGCAGACGGGCTGGGCGACCGGCCCCGACGAGGAGATACGGTCCGACCTGCACGGGCTGTACGGCTGGGAGGCCGCCCCCGGCGGGCGACGGGCCCCGCAGGGAACGGCGTTCACCCGCTGGGCGGTGGTGCCCGAACTGACGGCGCCGGCCGAGGGCACGGCACTCTTCGCCGCCCTCGCCACGCTCACGGCCGAGCCCGGCGCGGCCCCGCCGGCCGACGCGGTGAGCGAGGTGACCGTGGACGGGGGGACGGTCGAGGTCCGGTGGAGCGACGACGGATCGCGGACCCGGATCGCCTTCGGCCCGCTGACGGTCGAACACGGCTGAGCGGACCCGCCCTCTCCCACGGCTCCGCCCCGCCCCGCCCCGTCCCGCCCGCGCCGCGTCAACGGCCGGGCGGGACGGGGGAGTCAGGCGTTGACGAGATCGATGTAGCGGGCCCAGTCCCAGTACTTCCCGGGGTCCGTGTGGGTGGCCCCCGGTACCTCGCTGTGCGCGATGATGTGCGCACGCGTCCTGGGGATGGCGTACCGGTCGCAGACGGCGGCGGTGAGAGCCGCGGACGAGGCGTACAGCGCGTCGGTGAAATAGGCCGGCTGGTCGACCCACCCCTCGTGCTCGATACCGATGCTGCGGGTGTTGTAGTCCCAGTTGCCGGCGTGCCAGGCGACGTCCTTCTCCCGTACGAACTGCCCGATGTACCCGTCGGCCGAGGCCACCATGTAGTGCGCCGACACCTTCTTGGCCGGGTTCTGGAAGATGTCCCTCGCGTCCGGGAAGGTCTCCTGCGTCACATGGATGACGACGAAGTCGACGGAGTACTGCGTCGGGCGTGAGGCGACGGTGTAGTTGGAGGTGCTGGCCGGGATCCAGTGGGTCGGCGGATAGGCGACAGCGCCGAGGCGGCCCGCCGGACCGGCCGCTTCGGCCGCGCCGGCCGCCGAAGCGTGCGCGGCGCTCGCGGCGGTGAGTCCGAGGGCGGCGGCGCCCAGGTACGCACCGGACCTGAGCAGTGAGCGGCGGGACGGGGCAGAGCCGTGGGCTTCCATGGGAGCCTCCCGAAATCCGTTTGCCGTGGGGGGAATTGACGCGCGTAGCGGGATTTCCCTCCATGCTGACTGTCCAACAGGTGCATGCCAATATTCCGATGGCAAAGAAAGGGAACACCGGTCGGTCCGGACCTCTGGCAAGGGCCGCGCGTCCCCGGGCGCGGTCCGGCGGACCGGCCCGCCCCCACCCTGTCGGGACCCTGCCCACCACCCGCGAACGCCACACGGCCCGCGCCCCACGATGGCCCGTACGAGGGGCCGGGCGTCCCGGTGTTCGTATCGTGGTGCGACGTGTGCCCGGGGGCCCGCGATGCGTAATACTCTCCGTATGGGATCGAGGATTACGCGGCCGGGAGGCGGGGCCCGCGGCGCGGCCGTGGCGATCAGACGGGCGACCGCCGGGGACGCCAGGCGGCTCACCAAGCTGGTCCGCGGCTCCCACGCCTACCGCGACCCCTACGCCTCGATGGTCGCCGGATACCGGGTGGGCGAGGACTACATCGAGACCCACGAGGTGTACGTGGCCACCGGCGGCGACGGCCGGGTGCTCGGCTTCTACGCGCTCGTCCTCGACCCGCCCGAGCTGGACCTGATGTTCGTCGCGGACGACGTCCAGGGGCTGGGCATCGGGCGCCGCCTCGTCGGGCATCTCACCGACCGGGCGCGGGAGGCGGGGCTCGACACCGTACGGGTGGTCGCGCACCCGCCGGCCGAGGGCTTCTACCGCGGTGTGGGCGCCGTGCGGACGGGCACCGTGGCCGCGCGCCCGCCCGCCGTGCCGTGGGACCGCCCCGAGATGGTGCTTCCGATCGGCCGCGACGGGGACGAGGATGAGGATGAGGGGGAGGGCGAGGAGGTCAGGCCACGGGAGGGCCGGTGATCCGTGTCCCGTCCGTCGCGTAGGGCCAGGCGTTGATGACGCACCCCCGCAACCCCTTGATCTGCTGCATCATCGCGGGAGCGGGCTTTCCGGCGCCGGGGCAGGTCTCGTGGTTGTGCCCGAGGTAGTGGCCGACCTCGTGGTTGATGATCAGCGCGCGGTAGGACGGCACGTCCTGGGCGTAGGCCGGGGTGGCCAGCCGCCAGCGCTTGAGGTTCACCATCACGTGCCGGCCCACATTGCAGTTGACCTCGCCGCCGGTGTCCAGGTTGTACTCGCCGCAGATCCGGTCGACGGTGTCCGGCGTCGCGAGCTGGACGACGAAGTCGGCGGCGTCGTCCGCGACCCGCCGGAAGCCGGTCGCGCCGTCGGCCGTCCAGCCGCGCGGGTCCGCCAGGACCTTGTCCACCTCCGAGGCGACGGCCTCGGCGGACTCCTTGAGCCCGTCCTCGACGGAGACGGAGTACGTCACGATCCGCCCGTTGCCGAACGGACCGCTGCCCGCGCCCGCCGTGCTGAACGTGCCGGGACCGGACTTCGGGATTCCGGTGCCTGGGCCGCCTTCCGGCTTCTTCTCGGCGGCGGGAGACGCGGACGGTGTTACGGACGAGCTTGGTGTGCCGGACGAGGATGGTGAGCCGGCCGTGGCCGTGTCCGTTCGCGGGGAAGCGGTCTGCCGCGTGCTCGCCGTGGACTCGCTTCCGTTGCCGAATTCCGTCACGACGAGACCGACGGCCGTCAGTGCGGCCAGCGCGGCGATCCCGACGGCCAGCGGTGCCTTGCGGGCGGGCCTGGCGTGGGCGGATCCCTTCGAACGGCGACGCCTGCCGTGCGGCCGGGCGGGGGAGGTGCGATGGGTCATGGGGGAAGAGGCTGTGTGGGCGGTGTGTTCAAACCTGGACCAGGAGATAACGAACCTATAACGTCCAGGTGTGAGGGGATTCGTATGATCGTCACGTAACAGTTGCCCCCACCGGCCCCCGCGCGGCGGGTACGCCACCCGGGCGTACGGATACTGTCGGCATGCCACGTGTCCTGCTCATCGAAGACGACCCCGCCGTACGCGAGGGCGTACAACTCGCCCTGCGCCGCCAGAGCCACGACGTGGAGGCCGCCGCTACCGGGGAACTCGGGCTCGAACAGCTCCGGCGGTTCCGTCCCGACGTCGTCGTCCTCGACCTGATGCTGCCGGGGATGAGCGGCCTCGACGTCTGCCGCAGGATCAGGACCGACAGCCAGGTGCCCATCATCATGGCCACCGCCCGTGGCGACGACGTGGACGTCATCGTCGGTCTGGAGGCGGGAGCCGACGACTACGTCGTCAAACCCGTCCGGGCCCGCGTCCTCGAAGCCCGGATCCGGGCCGTACTGCGCAGGTTCGGCGCCCCCGCCGACGCCGACGCGAGGATCGAACGCCACGGCGACCTGGTCATCGACCGCGCCGGACTCGACATCACCCTCCGCGGCGAACCCGTCCCGCTCGCCCTGTCCGAGATGCGGCTGCTGCTCACCCTCTCGGCCTCGCCGGGACAGGTCTTCAGCCGCCAGCAACTCCTCGAAGCCGTCTGGGAACACAGCTACCACGGCGACATCAGACTCGTGGACGCCTGCGTGAAGCGTCTGCGCTTCAAGATGGCCGAACCCTCGGGGGCGCCGCGGTACGTCCAGACCGTACGCGGCTTCGGCTACCGCTTCCGGACCCCCTGACCCCGTGAGCGCCCCGGGCCCCGGGCGTCCGAGCCCCGAGCCCCTGGACCTGATACGTGACCCCTGCCCCCTGATGCCTGAGACCTCCCGATGAGACTCCCCGGAACACCCCCCTCGATGTCCCGGATCCGCCTGATCCCGCGGGTCCGCGGACTGCGCGTCCGCCTCGTGGTCGCCTTCACCCTCGTCGCCGTCGCGGGAACCCTCACCAGCGGCGCGCTGACCTTCCGCGAGGCCCGCACCGGTGTGCTCCAGCAGAGCCAGGACACCGTCCTCGAACAGTTCCGCGAGCGGGTGAACGGCTCGGCGCCCGGGCTCGGACTGCCCGCCGAACGGTCGGACCTGGAGTGGTTCACCGACGAGGTGGCCAAGGCCGGCCGCTCCGAGGGCTGGCGGGTCCTGACCGTCTACCGGGACCTGCGCGTCACCTCCTCCCCGGACGACGCCTTCACCGAACTCACCCCCGAACTGAGACGGGCCGCGCTCACCGGGTCCGACACGGTCTTCCAGCGGGTCCCCACGAAGGACACCTCCGTCCTCGTCGTCGGCCTGCCCGTCACCTACGCCACCCCCGCGGGCGCGACGCCCCGCCACTCCGGCCTCGCCGTCTTCCTGATCGTCTCGCAGAGCGAAGAGGAGGCGTACGTCAACGCCCTGGTCGCCGCCGTCCAGCGCGCCACGCTTCCCGCGCTCGGCCTGGCCGTGCTCCTCGCCCTGCTGGCCGCGCGCGGCGTACTGCGCCCCGTACGGGAGCTGCGGCGCGCCGCCCGGTCCATGGCCGAGGGCCGCTTCGACACCCGGCTCGCGGTGCACGGCTCCGACGAACTGGCCGACCTCTCCCGCACGTTCAACGAGACGGCCGGCGCACTGGACCACTCCGTCGCGGAACTGCGCCGGATGGAGGCCCGCGCCCGCCACTTCGCCTCCGACGTCTCCCACGAACTGCGCACCCCCCTGGCCGCCATGGCGGCCGTCACCGACGTGCTGGACGAGGACGCCGCCGGGCTCGACCCGGACACCGCCACCGCCGTACGCCTCATCAGCCAGGAGACCCTCAAACTCGCCCGGCTCGTCGACGACCTCATGGAGATCTCCCGCTTCGACGCCGGAGCGGCCGAACTCCAGTGGGACGACATCGATCTCGCCGAGTCCCTGCGCCGTACGCTCGCCGCCCGCGGCTGGACGGAGACCGTGGAGACCGAACTGCCGCCCCCGGACGCCCTGCGCGGCCGGGCCGACGCGCGCCGCCTCGACGTCGTCGTCGCCAACCTGGTCGCCAACGCGCTGCGCCACGGCGAACGCCCGGTACGGCTGCGGCTGTACGCGGTGCCCGCCGGGCGGGCCGTCATCGAAGTGACGGACAGCGGCCCCGGCATCCCCGACGACGTCCTGCCGCACGTCTTCGAACGCTTCTACAAGTCGGACACCGCCAGGACGCGCACCGAGGGCAGCGGTCTGGGGCTCGCCATCACGGCGGAGAACGTCCAGTTGCACGGCGGCACCATCCGGGCCGCGAACCGGCCGGCGGGCGGCGCCGCCTTCACCGTCGAGATCCCGCTGCCCGCCGACCCGGCCGAGCCGATCCCCGTACCCCATGACCGCCGTTCGGAGGGCCGATCATGACCCCGACACCCCGGCGGCGCCCGGCCGCCACCCTGCTGCTGACGCTGACCGCGCCGCTCCTGCTCGCGGCCGGCTGCCGGATCCCGGGCACCGGCGTCGTGCAGGCCGGCGAATCGGCCACCGGCGTGCGCCCCGTCATCCTGCTCTACCTCGTCAAGGACGGCGCCCTGCATCCGGTGGCGCGCTCCGCCGACGTCACCTCCATCGAGGTCGGCACGGCCGTCGCCCTCGCGTTCCGCGGACCCCGGCCCACCGAGGCGCGCGGCGGGGTGACCACCGAGCTGCCGGCGGTCCCGTCCCGGCCACGCGTCGTCGTGGACGGTGACCGGATCTCGGTCGAACTGCCGGGGCTGGGCCCCCTCACGCCGCTCGCCATGGACCAGCTCGTCTGCACGGTGGCCGCCGCCCGGGCGCTGGAGGCGCAGGCCGAGGCCCCGGCCGTCACGGTGGTCGACCGGGACGGCCGGCGTACGGTCACGGCCGCCGAGGCCCGCTGCCCCGCCGGGGGCAGTTCCTCCGACGGGTACCAGCCCGGCGGGGATCAGGATTCCGGGGCCGGGGAGGGCGAGTCCCGGGAGCCGGTGGCCCCGCCCGCGGCGGACGAGGCCACCAGCGGGGGCTACTGACCCAGCAGGGTGTTCATCCGGGTGATCTCGGCGGTCTGCGAGGTGACGATGGCGTCGGCCATCTTCCTGGCGCCCTGATGGGTGCCCTGGGAGCGTTCGGTCCTGGCCATCTCGACCGCGCCCTCGTGGTGCTCCACCATCATCTTCAGGAATGCGGCGTCGAACGCCTTGCCGGACGCCTTCTCCAGCTCCGCCATGTCGCCGGCGGCCATCATCCCTGCCATGGAGTGGCCGGAGTGCTCCGCGCCGTCCGCCGCCGGGGCGTCCTTCGCGGGTACGTCCTCGCCCCAGGCCGTGAGCCACCCCGACAGGGTCCTGATCTCCGGGGCCTGGGCCTTCTCGATCTCGGACGCGAGGGTCTTCACCTCCGCCGACGAGGCTCGGCCGACGGCGAGACCGGCCATCTCCACCGCCTGCCGGTGGTGCGGGATCATGCCCTGGGCGAAGGACACGTCGGCGGCGTTGTGCGCCGAAGCCGAAGCCGAAGCCGAAGCCGAAGCCGAAGCCGAAGCCGAAGCGGATGCCGAGCCCGTCGCCGAGGCGGACGGGTCCGCGCCGTGGCCCGAGTGCGTCTTCGTGGACGCGTCCTGCCCGCCGCAGGCCGCGAGCACCAGTACGGCGCTCACGACGGCGGCAGCGGCAGCGGCCCGGCGACGGGCCGGAATACGGTACGAGGTCATGCTGGAACAACTCCTGTGCGTGAAAAGGGACAGAGGCATGCCGAACGCGGGGCACGCCTATATGCGCAGGAGTTGCAGTTCGCTCAGTGAGGGAGGGGCCCGGTCGCCCGGCGTCGCCCCCGGGCCCTGGCGCGAGACGCGCTCAAGGGCCTGCGTACCGGCGGGCGGGCCCGGCAGCGCCGGCGCCCAGAGCGCGGGCCCGGTACTGGTACCGGCCGCGGCGCAGGTGGTGTCCGCGTGGTCCATGTGCCCGCCGCCGTCATGGGTGGGCGGGGCGCAGACCGGCGCGTCCGCGGCCGTGGCGTGGGTGGAGGCGGAGACGGACGCCGATGCGGACGGCGGCGCGGTGTGCGCGCCCAGGGCGGGGACCGGTCCGAGGCCGTGCATGGCCAGCAGCCCGGCCGTCACCGCCAGCACCAGCGACAGCAGGACGCGTCCCCCGAAGGGGCCGTGCTCGCCGCGCCGGAGCCGTCTCATGGGCCCATCGTAGACACAGCCCTTCGGCTGCCCCGAGGCGGCGTCCACCCGGCGGCGCGCCGCCGGGACCGGACCCGTCGGCCCCGACGCGGTGTCAGGCCGACCGGGCGGTCCGTTTCTCCCGCGCCAGCAGCCAGAGCAGATAGACCCCGCCGAGGGCCCCGGTGACCAGCCCCACCGGGATCTGGAAGGGGGAGAGCACCCGCTGCGCCAGCAGATCGGCGGTCGCCAGGATCAACGCCCCGGTCAGCAGGGCCGATCCGATCGGGGGGCCGGGGGAGCGGGTGATCCTGCGGGCGAGTTGCGGGGCCGCCAGCGCGAGGAAGCCGATCGGGCCCGCCACGGCGACGGCCGTCCCGGCGAGGGCGACGCCCATCAGCAGGGAGAGCGCCCGTACCCGCGGCACGTTCACACCCAGCGCCCCCGCCGTGTCGTCGCCCATCTCCATGAGCCGCAGCGGCCGGCCCAGCGCCAGGGTCACCACGGCGAGCACCGGCAGCGCCAGCGCCAGGGGTGTCACCTGCGGCCACGAGACGGCGTTGAGACTGCCGAACGTCCAGGCCTTCGCGCTCTCCGCGGACTCCAGGTCGGCGCGCGTGAGCAGGAAGTCGTTGACCGAGGAGAGCATCGCGCCGACGGCGATCCCGGCGAGGACCAGCCGGTTGCCGGAGACCCCGCGCGACGCGGTGAACGCGTACACCACCACCGCCGTGCACAGCCCGCCGAGCACCGATCCGGCGCCGATCCCCACCCCGGCCGAGCCGCCGCCCGCGAGGATGACGACGAGGGCGCCGCTGGTGGACCCGGTGGTGAACCCGATGACGTCCGGGCTGCCGAGCGGGTTGCGCGACAGGCTCTGGAAGAGCGCCCCCGACAGCCCGAGCGCCGCCCCGACGAGCAGCGCCGCGCAGACCCGCGGCAGCCGCTGGCCGACCACGATGAACCGGTCGGTGGCGGAGCCGCCCCCGGTGAACAGGACGTCGGCGACGTGCGCGGCGCCGATCCGGTACGTACCGGTGAACAGGGTGAGCGCCCACACCGCCACGCAGCACACCAGCAGCACGGCCAGCACGGCGGCCGTACGCCCCGAGTAGCGCAGGGTGATCCCCCGGGGCAGCCGCGCCACCCGTGTCGGGGCCGACGGCCGGGGCGGGGCGGCGGTCCGCGCGGCGGCGGACCGGGGCGCGGCGTTCACGCGGCGACCTCCCGGCGCCGTACGACCAGCCACAGCAGCGCCGGAGCGCCGATGAACGCGGTGACGATACCCACCTCGATCTCCCCCGGTGGCGCGATCACCCGCCCCGCGATGTCACTGACGAGCAGCAGGATCGCACCGCCCGGCAGTGCGAAGGCGAGCAGCCAGCGCAGATCCGGCCCGAGCAGCAGCCGCAGCACATGCGGGACGACCAGTCCGACGAAGCCGATCGGCCCCGCCGCCGCGGTCGCGGCGCCGCACAGCAGCATGATCGAGACGAACCCCGCGGCCCGCACCCACGGCACCCGCAGCCCGAGCGCGGCGCCCGCCTCGTCCCCGAGCGCCAGGGCGTTCAGGGAGGGGCCGAGCACCAGCGCGACGACCGTCCCGGCCAGGACGAAGGGGGCGGCGGCGGTCAGCGCCTCCGTCCCGCGGTTCTCCAGCGAGCCGACCACCCAGAAGCGGTACGAGTCGAACGCCGAGGAGTCGAACATGGTGAGGATGCCGGTACAGGCCCCCAGGCTCGCCGACAGCGCGGCCCCCGCCAGCACGAGCCGGGTGTGATGGTTGCTCCGGGTGGCGCCCGAGGTGAGGGCGTACACCAGCAGCGCGGCCAGCACGGCGCCGGCGAAGGCGAACCAGATGTACCCGGACACGCTGGTCACATGGAACGCGGCGATGGCCGTCACCACGGCGAACGAGGCACCGGAGTTGACCCCCACGATGCCCGGTTCCGCCAGCGGATTACGGGTGATGGCCTGCATGACGACCCCGGCCAGTGCCAGCGCCGCGCCCACGGTGACCGCCAGCGCGGTGCGCGGCAGCCGCAACTGACGGACGATGATGGCGTCCGGGCTGCCGTCGTCGTGGAGCAGCACCCGCCACACGGTGTCCAGCGGGACGCCGCGCGCGCCGACGCCCAGGCTCACCAGGAGCAGCAGGACGACGAGGCCGAGACAGACCACCAGCGCCGCGAGCCGTCTGCCGCCCTTCGCCCGCGCCGCACCGGCCTGCGCCGGTTCGGTCGGCGCCGGTCCGGTCCGTGGAGCGCCGGTCCGGTCCGTACCTCCCGATATGTGATCCATCGCATGACTGTCATCCCTACTCATCCGCACTTAGGAGAGCCTAAGCTAAGCGCTCGTGTACCGCTTCCGTGATCTCCCTCTCACCCGTCTGATCAGCGGCGTCGCCCTGTCGGGTGCCCTGCTGCTCACCGGCTGTTCCACGTCGACCTCGAACGTCGCGTCGGACAGCGGCCCGACCGCCAAGCCGTCGGCCGCCGCCACCCACACCGCTCCCCGCACCGTGCCCAAGGGCATGGGAAGCGGCAAACCGGACGGCGAATTCCCCCGTACCGTCGGCCACTTCGAGGGGAAAACCACCATCGGGGCCGCGCCGAAGAAGGTCGTGACCATCTCCACCGGCCAGGCCGACGCGCTGCTCACACTCGGCACGGTGCCGGCCGGCTCCACCCGGGGCGACGGCGCCGACCTCGTACCCCAGTACCTGAAGGACGACTTCCCCAAGGACGCGGCCGCGCTGGGGAAGGTCGCCGACGTGGGTTCGCGCGTGGATCCGAACCTGGAGACCATCGCGAACATCAAGCCCGACCTGATCCTGATGAACGTCGCGGGCAAGAACGCCGGCAGCCTCTACAAGGCGCTGAGCGCGGTGGCGCCCACCGTCGCCACCCAGGGCACCGGGCTCTACTGGAAGCAGGACTT
Organism: Streptomyces sp. NPDC059092; assembly: GCF_042756365.1. NCBI lineage: Bacteria > Bacillati > Actinomycetota > Actinomycetes > Kitasatosporales > Streptomycetaceae > Streptomyces > Streptomyces sp. NPDC059092. Next base: position 611 of record NZ_JBHZEJ010000018.1, on the reverse strand, counting down.
CCTGCTCGTCGCCGACGGGCTCGGCAGGACCGAGCAGGCGCGCACGTACCTGGACCGCTTCCACACCGACGCCGCCGCGCTGGGCACCTCGCTCGACAAGCCGGTGACCGTCTCGTTCCTGCGGCTGAACGGGGACCGTCTGCGGGTCTTCGGCGTGCCGTCCTTCACCGGAAGCATCGCCGAGGACGCCGGACTCGGCCGGCCCGAGAGCCAGCGGTTCGACAAGACGTCCCAGGACATCAGCAACGAGCAGCTCGACCGGGCCGACGCCGACTGGATCTTCTACGGGGTCCAGGGCGACGCGGCGAAGACCGCCGAGCTGACCAAGGCGCCGCTGTGGCCGACCCTCTCCGCCGTCGCCGGCAAGACCGCGATCGCGGTCGACGACGACGTCTTCTACCTCAACACAGGGCCCACGGCCGCCCGTGACGTGCTCACCGCCCTCAAGAAGCACCTGACCTGATCCCGGTACGGCCTGATCCCCGTACGGCCTGATTCCCGTACGAAGGGGCCCGGTTCCGTCGGGGCGGTGCGGCGGTACCCGGCCGGGGTGTTTTACACATAAAAGAGCCCACGCGAGCGACTAGCATCGCGGTTTGCGGGGTGTGGGT